>CAYWRB010000437.1:0-3015 GCA_964460025.1 uncultured Hungatella sp. | reverse complement strand
AAGAAAAATAAAAGAGGAAACCTGACAGAAAAGGATAAGGAATTTTTGAAAGAAATTCTCCTGAAATCACAGGCTGTCGCCAAGGTAGAGGGGGAGACGGCCAGACTTCTGGAAGAATGCAAAAGCGTAGTGAGGAAATCTTCCTGCCAGTGGGCGAAAGATAAGGCGGAAGCTATATTAGACAGACTAAAAAATCTGTGACAGTTAAGAAGACGCAGTTTGGCTAAAAAGCCGGGCTTAAACAGATATGATCAGAATTGAGGTGGAAAGCATGAATATACTTGTCTGTATCAAACAGGTTCCGGATACAACCGAGATAAAGATTGATCCGGAAAAGCATACGCTGATCCGTGACGGGGTTCCCAGTATTGTCAATACTTTTGATACATATGCCCTGGAGATGGCCTGCCGTCTGAGAGAAGAGACAGGCGGAACCGTTACGGTCATGACCATGGGGCTGCCCCAGGCAAAAAAGGCATTAAAGAGCTGTCTTGCCGCAGGGGCAGACCGAGCAGTATTAATCTCAGACCGTCCTTTCGGCGGTTCGGATACCCTGGCAACCAGCTATATTATTTCCCAGGCCGTTGCCTGTGTGGAAAAAGAAAAGGGCAGTGTTTTTGATTTAATCCTGTGCGGCAAGCAGGCTATAGACGGGGACACGGCCCAGGTAGGACCGGAGCTGAGCGAACATCTGGGACGGCCGCTGATCACTTATGTCTCCGAACTGAAATATGAGGAGACCGAATTTCAGGGCAAGAGGGAGAATGATGACGGATATGACTGGATTGGCGTAAAAGGTCCCTGTGTCATGACGGTGGTAAAGACTGCATATGAGCCAAGATATCCGACACTGAAGGCAAAGATTGAGGCAGAGTGGGCCCAGATTCAGATGATTACTGCGTAAAGTATGAAGGAAACTCTGGATTTGTCAAAATGCGGCTTAAAAGGTTCTCCAACGAAGGTGGTAAAAACCACGACTCCGGAGAATAAGGTTAAGTGTATTTACATAAAGGAGGCCTCACCAGCTTTAAGTGCGGGGAAACTGGCTGACATACTGGCACAAAAGAAGGTGATGGGGAGGTGAGCGGAATGGATTTTTCAGAATATAAGGGTGTTTATGTCTTTGTGGAGACAGAGGAGGGAAAACCGAAGCCAGTAAGTTTTGAACTTTTGACCCCGGCAAGAACGCTGGCTGATAAATTGGGGGAGTTTGTAGGGGCTTTTGTAGTGGGATATCAGGTAGAGGAGACGGTACGGCTGTGTGCCCAGTATGGAGCCGATAGAAAAATATAAGCCAAATGTTATGCTCATAGGCGCTACCAATAATGGCCGTGATTTAGGCCCCCGGTTGAGCTGCCGCCTTCAGACGGGGCTTACGGCAGACTGTACCAGCCTGGATGTAAATGTGGAGTCAAGAAATATGGAATGGACCCGTCCCGCATTTGGAGGGAATCTGCTGGCCACCATTATGTGTCCCAATGACCGTCCTCAGATGGGAACCGTGCGCCAGGGAGTATTTAAGAAAGCAGAGCCGGATCTGTCACGTCAGGCCCAGATTGTTCATGAAGATATCCGGACTAGGCCGGAAGAGATTTCCACCCGGCTTATCAAGCGGGTAAAAGAAGTAGTGGAGTCCGTAAACCTGGAGGAAGCGGAAATTATCGTGGCAGGCGGTTATGGTCTTGGAAAGGCAGAGAATTTTAAGTATCTGGAGGAACTGGCAGAGGTTTTAGGAGGCCAGGTGGCAGCTACCAGGAAGGTAGTGGATGCAGGATGGATTGCCCATGCATATCAGGTGGGCCAGACGGGAAAGACCGTTGCGCCAAAGCTTTATTTTGCCGTAGGGATTTCAGGAGCCATTCAGCATCTGGCAGGTATGAGCGGTTCTGAGACCGTGGTGGCAGTCAACAATGACGCAAGCGCACCGATTTTTGGAGCCACCCATTATGGCATTGTCGGTGATTATAAGGAAGTACTCCCGGAACTGATAAAAGAATTCAAAAAGAGAAAAGGAGAATAAGTATGATGAGTAAAAAAAGTTGTCTGGCAGAGTCACTTAGGATTGGCAGGATTACGGCAAAAAATAGAATATGGCTTTCCCCCATGGAGACCAATACCTGTTCTGTAGACGGGGAATTGACTGATGTGCAGTTGGCTCATTACGAAGCAAGGGCAAAAGGCGGAGCCGGTATGCTGATTCAGGAGTTTACGGCAGTGGACGGAGAACATACGGTAAGACCGCTGCAGCTGAGGATTGATGATGATAAATTTAAGGTACGTTTAAGCCGTCTGGTAGATGCAGTCCATACCTATGGCACCCCTATTATCTGCCAGCTTCACCATGCGGGAATGTTCTCTTCCCAGGATCCGGTATCTCCTTCTGGTGTTGCCTGCTATGAGTTGGGAAAGGGGCATTATATCCAGCCGAGAGTGATGACCATTGAGGAGATTGAGGAGGCACGGCAGAAATTTATTGACGCAGCTGTCCGTGCAAAAGAGATTGGATATGATGGCGTGGAGCTTCACGGCGCTACTGCTTATCTTCTGGCTCAATTTTTCTCCGGCTATAACAATAAGTGAACAGACAAGTACGGCGGCAGCCTGGAAGGAAGAATGATGCTGGCCATAGAGATTGTTCAGGGAATTCGAAAGGCATGCGGACCGGATTTTACCGTTGGATATACCATGTGCTACAATGACTGGCTTCCGGGTGGTTCCAATTTTGAGGATACCATGGCATTTGCCATAAAGTTGGAGCGGGAGGGGATTGATTTTATTGATTTCCAGACAGAAGGAACTTATGAGACCTTTACTTTGGAGCAGTGCGCGGCAGGCGCAAGACGTCAGCCGAAAGGGATTTTCCAGACCGTGAAAGAATTTAAAAAGGCGCTCCATGTTCCGATTTCATGCCGTGCTGCCGGAGAATACGATCCCAAGGTATGGGAGGAGGCAGTGGAAAACGGATATGTGGATGCAATCCGCGCGGCGAAGGCTCATCTGGCAGATCCGGCACTG
>CAYWRB010000436.1:0-3015 GCA_964460025.1 uncultured Hungatella sp. | reverse complement strand
CTCAAGGAAATTCCAGGTCAGCAGCATCATCCTTACTCTCAGCCGGTAAAAAATCCTGATTTTTATGTTTCCGTTTGCAAACGGAAGAATCGGAAGCTTATCTGGCAATTGCCCTCTCCATCTCGGACCGGTACATTCAGGCGCAATCTCCATACATCCTCGTCCACTCCTCGGTGGTTGCAAAATATCTCCTTCTCCGCTCTTAAATCTTTGTATTCCTTTGGAAACAAAATCCGCATGGAGCTTTTCTTTCCCTGCAGCAGCACTTGGTTTCCGTCTATGACAGGTTTTATCTGGGTCACCAGATTTTCTTCCATAGAGACTGCTCCTTTCCCGCTGATGTTGTCTGTCAGCAGAATCCCTTTTGCACCTTCTGTCCACTCCAGCGTGCGCAAGAGGCGGAACTGAGGATTGTCCGTGTATGCGCCTGCATATTCCATTTTCACACAGCCAGGACAGCCGCTAAAAAAAGAGGATGCCCTATAAGATTCTCCGGGCTTTTGTTCCTCCCCGTTGATCAGGGGTACGCTATGTCCTGCAGAACGGTTACAGAAGATGCTGTAACGGGTTTCCTGCCTGAAATATTCTTTTGTATACTCGCCGCTGCCCAGATCCGTCAGGAAGATTTCCCCGTCCGCCGTAATCAGAAAGCTTCCGACATCGTTATGATTATGAGATTCTCCGTTGTGTCCTCCTTTTAAGGCAATCCCGATTCCGTCCCTGTTCCATATGGCCCACTGGGCGTCCGGCAGCAGAGAGAACCACTCTCTGTCTGCCGCTTTTATGTCATTGTCCGGATTTTCTGTCAGATATTCCCGGGTCCATAGATCATCCTGCCAGGCCGACATAAAACGATAGCAGTTATCGTCATCGAACTTTAAGGCCCAACGAATATCCGGCAGTTCCACCCCCGGGATTGTCCGTGCCAGATAACAGGTCAGTCCCAGTCTGTAACGGCCCCTGCGGCTTCCGTCCGAGAAGCTTACGGTGTTGCCTCCGGGAAAATATCCTTTTTGCTGAAAACGGGCGATCCTGCGCACCTTCTCCGAATCCATCAGGTCAATGTGGTATCCAGGGTGTTCCTTCAGCTGTCTTGCAAAGCCGATAAAATATGACATTCCGTAAGAAAAATATCCCAATCCCTCCGGGCAGGTTCCGTCATCATACATCCCCTCCAGATAGTAAGAAAAAGCATGGCAGACTCTTTTTATGATCTGTGCCTGCCTCTCAGGCTCCTCATCCAGGAGATATAAGGCCGCGCTGCCGATAGAGCCTCCACAAACCGCCGCCCAATTATTGCGCGAAGTCTCCCATCCCCACTCTCCCTCCGTTTTTCCCATATAGGAATCTAACACACGGTGGATCACTTCATATCTTACTTTCTCTGCCGTTTCCTCTGGAAGAATATTCCCTGCCATGGAGAGGATCTGCGACAGCGCCTGCGCCGTCTCGGAGGCAAACAGATCTACGGTCCGCCTCCAATCCTCATCTTTTCTGTCCACATGGGCCGGAAGGGCCCATGTCTCCTCTTTACAGATTTCTTCCAGAATCTCTGTCAGTTTTTGTGTATCCTCCGGCCGCTTCTCCCACAAGGTCAGCAGGCCGAATACCGCAAGAAAACGCCTTCTTGCAAAATATACATTCTCATATTTCAACCGGTTTCCCGTCTTTTCAAACAGAGAAAAAAGCTCTTCTGTAAGCGCCGGCATTTTCTGTCCCCTCAGCATATCTCCCCATTCTGTGAGTCTCTGTCTGAATTTTCTGTGATGTTCTCTGATATTGTCTGATTTTCTTTCTTCCATATTTTTTCCTCTGTCTCTGCATATTTCTGTAACCTGCGTATCAGAGAGGCATCCATGCCTCCATTTCACTCTCACGATCCCAGGTTTTTTCGGCGGAAGCATAGTCGATCATCAGGAAGCTTTCTCCTTCTGTCCGCACTTCAAGGGCTGTCTGGCACGGAAATGGAATTCTATCCACCCCCCAGGGCTCCGCAGAAAAGTTTTTCTCCAGATGTACGGGAGTTCCTACCGGCCCGAGCCTTCTGTCTCTTGCCAGGACAATCGGTCCCCGACAGACAGCTGCAAACCTATTTCCTTTCCGTGGCTCCCCGGATTCTTCTCTCACGGATCCGAAAATAACCGCCGACCTCATGGCAAAGGATAAAGCTATCTCATCTCCAACCTTCCATCTGCGCCTGATTCTGAAAAATACCCCCGCTCTCACACCGTTCATCTTTTTTCCGTTTACCATAACCAAACTTCCCTCTGCAAACGATGGGATGCGCAGTGCAATCTCAAACAGAAGGCCTTCTTTGTCTTTGCACCGGTTCAGCCGTATCCGCACCTTTTCCTCATTGGGATATTGGGTGAGAGCCAACCCCTGCCATACGCCTTCATACAGGCATCATACACATGACGATATTTCGGTTCATCAAAAACCGCCTCATCGCCACATATGCTTTTTCCGTATTGATCGCTCCGTACAATGCATTATAAACAGAACATTCCATTTCGTCAAGAAATCTGCTCTCGCCTGTCATTTCATAAGCCCGGTACATGAATTTCATCCAGGTTACGGTCACGCAGGTCTCCAGCATAAGCCCGTCATACTCAGAATCTGTCTGCATGACAGCAGAATGACTAAAAAAACAGGGGGCTTTTCCTGCCCCCTGTCTGTTACTCAATAGCAATACACTTTTTTTCTTCGATTTTCTTTTCTTTCTCTTCTATCTTTGGAATGCTCAGTTTCAGCACCCCGCTTTCATACTTCGCATGGATATCTTCCTCTTTTATATTTTCTCCCACATAGAAGGATCTGCTCATGCTGCCAGCATAACGTTCCCGGCGGACGAACTTCCCAGTTTTCTTTTCCTTCTCATCTTTATCAAGCCCCTTCGCCGCAGTTATAACCAGATATCCATCCTTAAGTTCCAAAGAAAGCTCGTCTTTCTTGAAGCCCGGAAGATCAATATCTACCTCATAATGGTCATCATGTTCCTGTACATCCGTTTTC
>CAYWRB010000435.1:0-3026 GCA_964460025.1 uncultured Hungatella sp. | reverse complement strand
ACCACGGTCTGTACGCCGGTCTCATAGAGTCAAAAGTAGATTCCAAAAGCGGATGAGGCCGCCACAAAAGGCAAGCATCCTCCCTCCCCCGGAAACAGTCGAAGACATACTCCATCTTCTTAAGGAAACTTTCCGTATTCCCCAGCATCCCACCAATGCTGGTATTGTAGAAATAAACCTTTCGGCCTTTCATCTTCTCTTTCCAGTCCTCCGGTGGCTTTGGCGGATTCTGACACATCTGAATCACCCTGTCAAATTTAGGCGATCCTAAAATTAAAAATTTCTCTTCTGGTATCGAGGCATCAAAGAACTGAACAAACTTCTTGGATTGCACCACAATGTAATCCGCATGATAATAAGCCGGACAAGATGCCTGTCCTTCGCTCATACCTCCTGCCGTAGAATAATAAGGTATATATACTAAACAATTGGTATGCTGTTTCAATCTATCCGAATAAAATCTCGGATCAATGCTCGTCACATAATTCATATTATCATATGGATTATGTATATAAATAATATCTGGTTCTCTTTCTTCGATGCGGTATGCCTCATAAGGAACTACCTGCACATAATCCGGCAGCTGATCTCCTTCATAATGATACGTTCCCAGAGAACCGTCAGAATTCCTGTCATAATATGGAATCGGCACAACATAAACATCACAGTCCGGATCCTCGTCAGCTGCCTGCCACACAGTCTCCAGACTATCCCACATGGAAGCTTTATAAGGCAGAAACACGATCTCCAAACGTGCTTTGATATCATATCTCACACTGTTCTCAATCTGAATCAATGACTTCCGCAGCTTTTTATAAGTCCCGTTTCCGCTTATCTCCTGCCCCTGCTGCAGTTCTTCATAAATCCTATAAGCCAATTCGCAGTAAGCTTCTACAAAAGGAATGGTAACAAAACCCTCCCCTTCGTCCTTCTCGATCAGATTGCCTACCCCGATAGCCCCTTCCTGGCACTGTCCCAGCAGATCCATAGCGGATTGGTAGTCTCTGGCCTCTATATTCTTTTTTATCTCAGAATGCGCCTGCTCCAACAGATTGATGAAATCTTCAATCTGCTTTTTCCGTGCTCTTCTCATGTTCTTTTCCTTATATAATATAATATATATACTTCAATAGCTTAAAAAAACTTTTTCATTGATATAATATATCGTCAGGAAATCAAAAAACTTTAGCTTTTGCTCCCTCAATTCAGAAGCGGCCGTCTTCCCTCATTCATATAAATTGGCCCTCCGGCCGCTTCTTCCCCATTATTTTCCATGAAATTCTTCAATTCTACACGTATGCCTTCCGGTTTTTGTGCTATAATTTATTCCAATCAAAAGAAGTTTTCCATCATAATCAAATTGCCGCATAATCTCCGTATACTGCTTTTCTTTTATCTGCTGGATTGCTTTATTGGTACTTTTATCCTTCTTCAGTTCGATCAACAAGGCTGGTTTTGATGAAGTCCTTCTTGGCAGGAAAAGGATATCGCAATACCCTCTTCCACTTGCAATTTCTTCAAAACGCAGATAATGATCCATACAGCTTAAATAAGCCATAATAACAACGTATCTAAGGGCCTGTTCATCCTTGTAATTTTTAGGTGTAACCTCGGATAAGTGAACTGCTTCTATCATCTTTGCAACGGCGCTTTCATCCATCTGAAGGGTTGCTTCCAAAAGCTTATCAGACATCTTTACAGCTTTCGCCAGTTCCGTTCGTCTTCCCTCTTTCACAGCCCTGACAAATTCTATCCTGACCTCTTCATTCGGGATAAAAACCGCTTTCTCATCAAAGTCATACGCCAAATATCCCAAATGTACAAGCAATGTAAAAATATCATCTCTGCTTGATATGGATGTCATATCATTCTGGAAAGTTCCTGTATCGATCCTGCAGTGTTTTCCCCCTAACATCTCAACGATACCATCTTTTAAATCAAGATAATCCAGGTCTATATAATCCCGCAGAGATTCATAAGTCTCTGTCTTTGTCCAATAACTGTCAAATTTCTTTCTTGAAACAAGTTCCATGATCGAATTTGGACAATATACATGCTCGTTATCGCTAAAACGGTATCCGTCGTACCATTTTCTGGTTTTTTCGAAATCCATGCCATGTATTCTGCACAATGCTTTTACTTCATCTTCCGTAAATCCGATAAATGGTGCCAGCGGTCCAGGCTCCAACATGGTAAACTCTCTAAAATCAGTCAGTGCCGATTGTGTCCCGTACTTTTTCACTGGCAGGATGCCAGTCATATATGCACCTGTAATAACTTGAGAGGTTTGGCCGCTTTTAAACATGCTCCTCAAAAGCTGAATATAGGACTGCTGCAATTTTTTATCATCTTTTGCCTCTCTGAACAACGCATCCCATTCATCGATAATTATAAAAAATTTATTCCCTGTCATTTCATGAACCTGCATAAGCGCCCTGAACAATGATGTTGTCCCTTCGCTTATACAGCCGGGATAGGTCTTTATCAGTTCTTTGATGATATCAGCCTGCAGATCAGCTACGGTCTCTCTAATATCGGATGCCATGGAAATAAAGGAAGTAATATCAATAAAAAGCACATCATGTCGATTCAAATTTTCCTCAAAGCATGCATTTTCAACACCATTCATCCTGGCAATCCTGAGATTTTTAAAAAGTTCTTTTGCATCAGCTCCTTTTGAGTAATAAGCAGCCAGCATTTTAGCAGCAAAAGATTTTCCAAACCGACGTGGACGGCTGAAACATGTAAGCATATTTTCAGTGCCAAGCACATGATTGGTATACGCAATCAGTTCTGATTTATCAACATACCTGTTTCCTTTCAGAATAGCCTCAAATCCATCGGCTGGCGGATTGACATAAAATCCCATTCTGTTAATGCATCCCTTCCCAAAAAGACAGTTCTCTTTTACTGCTTTGATTTTACCATTAACTACGGTACATTGCAAGCAGATACTCCCTCAAAACATTCCTTAGCCCTTTCTCATCACCTCTTTAAACGCCCCAATACACCTCTCTCCCCTGGAC
>CAYWRB010000434.1:1615-3041 GCA_964460025.1 uncultured Hungatella sp. | reverse complement strand
CTCCAGAATCTTTTATTTTTGTTACCGGAGTAGTAACCGCTCCTTCCAGCATCTCTATTTCTTTTATGATTTTACCATGAACAACTAAACCATACACCTCTGTCCTTTTACTATTAATCATACGAAGATTTATAATTGCATTCTTATATTGATATTCAATAACAGCAGCCGCGTTTCCAAGTTCAATATTATATTGAAATCCTACACGTCCCTCTGGTTCATATTTAAAAATAGGAACAGAAATACCAACTTTTTCCTTAATCTCCTGACGAGCCAAAACCTCCTCTTTCCGCATTTCAGCAGATTCTTCTTCACCTTCCTCATTATTCCCCATTTTCAAAACCACTTCATCCCCCATCATATACTGAACCGTATGTTTAAAATACGTCCTATTTGCCTCGCCAGTCATACTCGCCAAAAATATTCCAATCATAGCAACAAAAAATACTGCCGCCCATTTGCCTACTTGCCGTATATTCACTTTTCTTCTCTCCTTCTTTTTCAACTTAATTTCCTCTCGTTTACCCTCTTCCTCTTGAATCCTCTCCATGATACGCTGGTACAATGCGTCGCCGTCTATTCTTTCCGGGTCAAAGGAGCCATCCTTACTGAGACTGTCCTCTATTTCCTGCGTCCTGCGGTCATATTCTTCCCGCAGCAGAGCATCTAGCTTATTTCCTTTTCGTTTTTTTCCCATCTGAACTCCATCTCTTCTTGACATTTGCCCCCAAGAGGTCCATATTAAGGTTAGAGGGTGTTGGAAAACTCATTCCTGCCATCTGCATTCCCCACTTTGCGGTATATTTGCCCCTTATTCGGTTGCCGTAGCCCACTAATTTTGCCCTGCGGGTACGCCGCCCTCATGCGGAACAGATCTCCCACAAATTGTGAAATACATCTTGCAGAAAGCAGTTTTCAAACACCCTCTAAGATACATTTGAAAATTTCAATAACGCTTAATAAATTGTAAACACCACACCCTATCAGACATATCATTAAAATATGACTCATGCCGTTGCATGAGGATAACCAGGAGGAAACATATTTATGAAACATATCGTACTTACCGGCGGCGGCACCGCTGGCCATGTTACCCCCAATATAGCCCTGATTCCCCGTCTGACGGAACTTGGCTACCGTATTTCTTATATTGGATCTCTGGATGGAATTGAAAGAAAATTAATCGAAGAACTTAAGATTCCCTATTATGGCATCGCTTCCGGTAAATTAAGACGCTATTTTGACTGGAAAAACTTTTCCGATCCTTTCCGCGTAATGAAAGGATATGGGCAGGCCAAAAAGCTGCTGAAAGAACTAAAACCAGATTTAGTCTTTTCCAAAGGCGGATTTGTAACCGTCCCCGTTGTCATTGCCGCAAAACACCGAAATATCCCTGCAGTCATACACGAATCCGATATGACGCCGG
>CAYWRB010000434.1:0-1605 GCA_964460025.1 uncultured Hungatella sp. | reverse complement strand
CCGGGGCTAGCCAATAAACTTGCAATTCCCTCCGCTGTAAAAGTATGCTGCAATTTCCCGGAAACGGTGGAGCATCTGCCCTCAGAGAAGGCCATGCTCACAGGCAGCCCCATACGCCAGGAACTGCTTCAGGGAAATGCACAGGCCGCTCTGGAGTTCTGCGGATTTCAGAAAGACAAACCTGTAATCATGATTATAGGTGGAAGTTTAGGCGCAGCCTCCGTCAATGAAAATATCCGCAAAATCCTCCCCAGACTGCTGCCTGATTTCCAAATCATCCACCTCTGTGGAAACGGGAAACTGGATCCCGCCTTAAATGAAACCAAAGGATATATTCAATTCGAGTATATCAAAAAAGAACTGGCCGACCTTTTCGCCCTGGCCGATCTGGTGGTGTCCAGGGCTGGCGCAAATGCAATATGTGAAATCCTGGCGCTCCAAAAACCCAATCTGCTAATACCCCTGCCGGCCAAAGCAAGCCGCGGCGACCAGATCCTAAACGCCCGCTCCTTTGAACGCCAGGGATTCAGTATGGTTCTGGAAGAAGAAAACATCACAGAAGATACATTGCTGTCTGCCATACGTGAATTATATAAACGTCGGGAATCCTATGCCGACGCCATGAAGAAAAATAACGCTATAGATTCCATTACACGCATTACCAATTTGTTTGAAGAACTGACCACATCATAAATCCCAGTAACTTTTATAATATTTCTTATACAGCCAACGACGGGCGCGGCTGAGTTTCATCCGCAGATTCATCACCGTTATGCCATAATCAGCCGCTACCTCCTTGGCTGGCTCTTCGTACACAACGACTCTCAGCATCATATCATACCACATCGGATTCTGTTCCTTCAGCTCTTCCAACAAAAAACCGCGGAACGCCCTCCGGCTGCTTTCATTCTCTATTTCCGTCAGACATTCGACCACCAATTTGTCTTCCATTTTCTCATCAACCACAGGAATCTCACGCCTTCGATAAGCTTTTCTCAACACGTCAATCGTCTTTCTCTGAGCGTTTCTTAACATCCACCCCTTCAGCTTATCCTCGTCCAGACCCTCGATTTTCTCATTGAACTTAACGAAGACTTCCTGACAAACATCCTGCGCTAAAGCGTAATCCTGCAAAATATCATAGGCCACATGTATTACCAACCTATAATATTGATTGTACATCCGATCGAACTCTTCCCTCTTCATTCTCCTCTTCCCCATTCATCTCTTATGTCAAAATGGACAATAGTTCCTCTTTTGCCTCATCTGTCAGCTTACCCGGTTTCCACCCCACCTTTACATTGTCTCCCTTATAGCGTGGGATTAAATGCATATGAAAATGAAAAACCGTCTGTCCGGCAATCTCTCCATTGTTCTGCACCAGATTGAGTCCGTCACAGTTCAGAGCTTTCTCCATTTTCTCCGCCATGCTTTTTGCCAAAACCAAGACCTTTGACGCCGCTTCTTCCGACAGCACATAGAGATTATCCGCATGTTTCTTCGGCAAAATCAAGGCATGGCCTTTGCTGGCCGGATTCACATCCAGGATTACACGAAAATCCTCGTCCTCATATAATGTGGCTGACGGAATCTCTCCATTTGCAA
>CAYWRB010000433.1:0-3042 GCA_964460025.1 uncultured Hungatella sp. | reverse complement strand
CTCTAACTTACATTTGCAAGTTAGAGTTGGCAAGCGAGAAAAGAAAAAAGCCGGCGTATCACTCGTATGTAAGAATCTAAAATAACAATTTGGCAGTTGCCGCCAGACGGTTTACGCCAAAACATGATACGAGGAGGAGAGTGAATGAGTCCATCAACGATTACGTTATTATTTCTCTTGTTTGCAGTAGTGATGTTTGCACTTGAAAAAATACCGCTGGGTGTTACTTCCATGATTGTGTGCCTTGGACTTATTATAACGGGAGTACTTGACATTAAGACCGCATTTTCAGGCTTTATTGACAGCAACGTGATTTTATTTGTGGCGATGTTCATTGTTGGCGGGGCATTGTTTGAAACCGGTATGGCCAATAAGATTGGAGGAATCGTTACAAGATTCGCTCAGACAGAACGGATTCTGATTATTGCGATTATGGTAATTGTAGGGCTGATGAGCGGAGTCCTGTCCAATACGGGCACGGCGGCAGTGCTTATTCCGGTGGTTATCGGCATAGCCGCCAAATCGGGATATAAAAGGTCACGGCTTCTTATGCCTCTGGTTTTCGCAGCGGCTATGGGAGGGAATCTTTCCTTAATCGGAGCACCGGGAAATCTGATTGCTCAGAGCAGCCTTCAGGAGATAGGACTTTCCTTTGGCTTTTTTGAGTATGCCATCGCAGGAATCCCGATTTTGATTGCCGGAATTCTTTTTTACGCCACCATCGGCTACCGATTCCTGCCAAACCACGATACAAAGGGAGACGGCGCTTTTGATACGGCCAGGGATTTTAGTTCCGTTCCGGCATGGAAACAATGGCTGTCCCTTATTATTCTGGTACTTACTTTGTTAGCTATGATTTTTGAGAGCAAGATTGGCATTAAGCTGAGCGTTTCCGGAGGCATCGGAGCGCTGGCACTGATTCTGACAGGAGTGATTTCGGAAAAGGATGCGTTGAAATCCATAGATTTAAAGACCATTTTCCTGTTTGGCGGGACATTGTCCCTGGCATCGGCGCTGTCGGTAACAGGGGCAGGTGAAAGGATTGCAAATCAGGTGATAGGAGCTTTGGGAGATAATCCGTCCCCTATGGTGCTGACTTTTGTCGTCTTTATACTCTGTGCCATTTTAACCAATTTTATGTCCAACACAGCTACAACGGCTTTGATGGTTCCTATCTGCCTGTCCATTGCCCAGGGAATGGGGGCAGACCCCAGGGCAGTGCTGATGGCCTGCGTAATCGGCGGTTCCTGTGCATATGCAACCCCTATCGGCATGCCGGCCAACACTATGGTAGTCGGCGCAGGCGGATATAAATTTATGGATTATGTGAAGGCTGGATTTCCATTGATTGTGATTGCAACGGTGGTGAGCATGATTATCCTTCCCATTGCATTTCCATTTTTCCCGTAATTTCAGGAAGGTAATAATTGTTATTGATAAAAGTATTTTAAATATAATTTAGGAGGCAAAGAAATGGGCAAGAAAGAACAAGTGGAGCAGCTTACCAATTATATGGCTAATTTTGTATCCCATATCGGTAAAGTGCTGCCGGATGACATCATTGCCAAGCTGGATGAGCTGGCAGAGAAGGAGGACAGTCCGCTGTCGAAGCTTATCTATGAAACCATGAAGAGGAACCAGAAGCTGGCCAAAGAATTGAACCGGCCCAGCTGTCAGGATACGGGGGTGCTCCAGTTCTGGGTCAAATGCGGGACACAATTTCCTCTGATAGGAGAATTGGAAACTCTGTTAAAAGAGGCTGTTGTAAAAGCAACCTTTGAGGCGCCCCTGCGTCATAACAGTGTGGAGACTTTTGACGAGTATAATACAGGTAAAAATGTAGGAAAAGGGACGCCCACCGTATTCTGGGATATTGTGCCTGACAGCGACAAGTGTGAGATTTATGCCTACATGGCAGGCGGCGGCTGCACCCTTCCGGGAAAGGCCATGGTATTAATGCCCGGAGCAGGATATGAAGGAGTAACCAGATTCGTTATGGATGTCATGACCTCTTATGGACTCAATGCGTGTCCTCCGCTTCTGGTAGGGGTAGGTGTGGCAACTTCTGTTGAGACGGCGGCGCTGCTTTCTAAAAAAGCGCTGATGCGTCCGCTGGGGAGCCATAATGAAAATGAACGTGCGGCTTCCATGGAAAAACTTTTGGAAGACGGAATCAATGAGATTGGCTTGGGACCCCAGGGGATGGGCGGAAAATATTCGGTTATGGGAGTACATATTGAAAATACGGCAAGGCATCCTTCAGCAATTGGCGTTGCGGTCAGTGTAGGATGCTGGTCACACAGACGGGGACATATTATTTTTGATAAGGATTTAAACTATACCATTACTACACATTCGGAGGTGACACTATAATGCTGGAAGTAAAAGATGGAAAGAAAATATTGACGACACCTGTATCTACAGAGGATTTGGCTGATATCCATATCGGAGATATCATATATCTAAACGGAAGCATGACAACCTGTCGGGATGTGGCACACAGGCGGCTGGTGGAGGGAGGACGTACGCTTCCCGTAGATGTAAAAGATGCGGCTATTTTCCATGCAGGCCCCATTATCCGCCCTCTGGATAACGATAAATTTGAGATGGTATCTGTGGGACCTACTACCAGTATGCGCATGGAGAAATTTGAGAAAGAATTTGTGGAGAAGACAGGCGTAAAGGTGATTATAGGAAAAGGGGGAATGGGCCCCAATACGGAGTATGCCTGTAAACATTATAAAGCAATCCATTGTGTGTTTCCGGCAGGAAATGCGGTAGTGGCAGCTGCGGAGGTAGAGGAAATTATCGAGGCTCAGTGGCGGGATTTGGGTATGCCGGAGACGTTGTGGCATTGCCGGGTAAAGGAGTTTGGACCATTGATTGTGTCTATTGATACGGAGGGACGCAATCTGTTTGAAGAGAACAAAGTAGTTTTTAACGAGAGAAAAGAAAAGGCGATTCAGGAAATCTGTAAACATGTAAGTTTTATAAAATAAATATAGAGATACGGGATGGACACAGCCTCACTTAATTTTGAGG
>CAYWRB010000432.1:0-3045 GCA_964460025.1 uncultured Hungatella sp. | reverse complement strand
AATATATAATGAAGAATCCCTTTGGCAGTCAATCGCAGATGGCTGCCTGTTAGTGTTGGATAACGGTATTACCATCGATCTGGGGAATAAGACCATATTGGATTCCCAGGGGAATGTCAAATTCACCATTGATGATGTGGCTATGGATCTGGCCAGCGGAAGCGGCATTGCCGTGCAGTCGGACTCCAATATCAACTGGGAGCCGCCTGTGTTTGAGTTTGATGTCATCGACGGCGCTGATGGTGTCAACGGAGAGAACGGCGCGGAAGGAGCAGCCGGGACCAATGGGGAAGAGGGCCGCGGCGGCGAGGAAGGTGAAGAAGGCGATGAGGGCCAGGAAGGTGACGAGGGCGACGAGGGTGATGAAGGCGACGAAGGAGACGACGGAGATGACGGACGCACCGGCGATGCAGGTGCCAGTGGTTCTAAAGGCCAGTCAGGAACAAAAGGCGTAACCGGAACCAACGGGACCAACGGGCAGCAGGGCGTAGACGGCAGCAATGGCGGAACCGCTGGCGGTGGCGGCGGTGGTGGCGGCGGAACTGCAGATGCCGCACTGGGGCGTGTTGTTATAAGCAAACTGGACTATGACTGCTCACAGGTGACATTTTCCTTCTATGCGGATGATTCTGTGGCTATGCAGCCCGGTGGAGATTATGTAGAGATTATTGATACATCCACCCGCCGTACGAGGCGTATTCAATATGAAGAACCTGCAGACGCAGGCACCAGTTTTGACTCGGCTATTGTGGAGACATCAAAAGAACGTCAGGTAGAATTGACCGTGGAGGGTCTGAGTGCGGACACGGAGTATCAGATTGTAATCTATAGTAATTATGCCGTGGAGAATGCGGATGGTGTGGTGCAGGGAACCAAGGCTTTTGCCAGCAGAACCTTCTACACATCAAGCGAAGGCGTGGTTATGTCCGTAGCATCCAGAGATCAGGGAAGCGTGAAGATCCATCTGGAGAAAAAGGATTTCTCTAAAGTTGAGGCGGCTATGGTCTATCTTTCCTTTGAAGGCCTTGATGATACAGGAAATTCTCTTTTGTATACCACAGGGAAAAAAGTAGAATTTAATGGGAAAAAGGAAGCAGATGTTTCATTTACGGCAGTTGAACTGGAGGATGACAGTGGAAAAGTTGCATCCCTCATTAAGGGACCGACTTCCAATATCCCTTTCAGTGTGGTTTTATATACCGGACCAGCTGAGTCAACGGTGTGGGACGGATTTAAAGAGGATATGCTTCCATCAGAAGATCCCACATCCCAAGTGCCCAAAGAAGGAAGCGGAGTTGTAGAGTCAAGCCAGAAATTGACAGGACGGACCTTAAAGGCAACTCCAAAATTCGGGGATATATCTTATTATCAAAGCGGCGAAGGCAGTTACCGGGTATTTCTGGACGGAGTGGCGGATCCGGATAATGCCACGGAAAGCTATGTATATAAGATTTATAAAAATGTTGAAGGGGAAGGCAAGGAACTGGTAAGGACACTATCCACCATAAGCAACTCGGGAGTGGAACTATATGTTGCGGATGGAGATGTCATAGATTTTAATAAAACTTACATTATCGAGTGTGAAGTTTCCTATTATGATAATGAGAAAAACTATACGGCGCTGCTTACCGGAACCATAACAACAGGCGATGGAGATGCGGTCGTCTGGTTTGTAGGGTCTGACCCGGCAGATGAAACGCTGACCAATAAGCCGGGATATTCAGAATTTGGAGCGGTAGGGCCTACCTGGATGTACGGATATCTGGTGATAGACTTGGAAAAGGCAGGATTTACGATTGATACTTCAAAAAATATTGGCGTAACCGATATTACGGTGCAGGTGTCCAGTGGAGATGATTACACTAGGACGATGTATTTTAACAGCTGGGGAACCGTCACAGATCCGAAATTTGATAAAGGAGACCCTCAGTATGTTCCTGGTTATAAACCTACACCCTCCGTGGAGGACATTGGAGCAACGGGTAAATGTTATAACGAGAAAATGCTGTTTCTGCCGGTAAATCTGTGGGCGTTAAAGGCAGGCAGCTACTACACGTTTACGGTTACTGCCAATGTATCCTATAGTCCTACTACCAGTACCCAGAGGGGAGTAGGAACGGCGATCGTGCGGACCAGGTCGTACAATGTGGAAGAAGGAACGAATTCCACTACGAAAGTGAACGGATTGAAGTTTAGGTTCGATGATATCTCCAAACGGGGAAATTATGAGAAGATGGAACTGGCATATGCTGTTTCTGTGGAGAATGAGTGGGGGAATGGAGATTACCCCATTGAAGTCCTTTCTGCCAGGACAATCGAGATACAGGCATATGCTCAGGACGAAAGCGTGATTGATACCTATGTTATTGATTTGTATCAGCAGCGTATGGGGGGAATTGCAACGGACAGCGTCTGGTTCGATAAGGGAGAGAGCCCTATGGCCACATATCTTACGGACAAGGACAGTATGGGGAATGATCCGGAGCAGCAGGCATTGTTTGTCTTTGACGAAGAGATGTTCGGCAAATCCCTGTCTTCTTTTACGGAAATTACACTGAGGATAAGCCATGTATATGATTATACCTATCAGAACCCGAATCTCATTCTTTTTGGAAACATGGGCTCCAGCAATGTGGGATATCAGAATGAACTGTGGTTTGAAGGAGGCGCGGTTACGAAAAAGCTGACGGAACAGCCGCCGGAACTGATCAGCCCACCGGATGATGCGGTGAGTACGATTGCGATCATGAACTGTAGAACAGCACAGCTGAGTGAAGACTTTACGGACAGTATTGAAAGCAGCCTGGGGGCCAATTCCATTGACCCGGCGTTGGATTCGGATATTATCAGAGGATATCGTGTCCAGCCAACATACAATTCCAGCCAGATTGTGTCAGTGACATACTATGTATTTACCTATGATGATTGGGCATATTTTAACAAATGTAATCTGGAGGGACTCAATGGTACCAATAAGCCGGGATACGATGATATTGTCAGAGCTTACCGCAAGGCTAAAGAAGGTGATCCGGATCTTAAGTATTG
>CAYWRB010000431.1:0-3048 GCA_964460025.1 uncultured Hungatella sp. | reverse complement strand
TTCGAAAATCCTAATTGCATTACGAGGTAATTATACTTCCTATAATCCGAATTATCAATACCTTTTTGACAAATTTTCCATTTTTTTATAAAATGGTATAAATGCTATGTATTGATCTTGATCTAAGAAGTATCCCTTCCTCAATCACACGATTAGTATAATACACTTTTTTAGAAAATGCTATAACTTTTCTCTGTGCATTTTCTTACATAAAACTTACGAAAGCCACATTTCATTCTTAAATTGTATATATATTAATACAATCTTCGACAACCTCTCCCACCCCTTGTATTTCTTCCAATCTATGGTATAATGTTCATATATTAAAAATTATCTAGTTTTTTGAACGGAGGTCCATATGAACAGATACGCTTTAGTCTGCAGAACCATATTAGAGCACCCAAAGGCAACCCAGCGGGACATGGCACGGATTCTGGATTTCTCTTTGGGTACTGTCAACAGTTTAATAAAAGAATGTTTATCCCAGGGACAGATATGTCTCTCGGAAGACGGCTTTTATCAAATTACGGAGAAGGGCCGGCTGTTTCTGGAGCAATACCGTGTGGATGGTGCTCTCATCATAGCCGCCGGTTTCGGGTCCCGATTCGTTCCGCTGACCTTCGAGACTCCCAAAGGTCTTCTGGAAGTCTTTGGTGAGAGAATGATCGAGAGGCAGATTAAGCAGCTCCATGAAGTTGGGATCCACAAGATTACCATTGTGGTCGGATATCTGAAGGAAAAGTTTGAATACCTGATTGATAAATATGATGTTGATCTGCTCTATAATAGAGAATACTCTTCCAAAAATACGTTAACCACCATATACCATGCCCGTGAAATCCTTCGGGGAAAAAATATGTATTTGCTTCCTTCTGACAACTGGTTAAAGGAAAATATGTTCCATACTTATGAGTGTGGCCCCTGGTACTCCTCTGTCTTTAAAGAGGGGGAGACATCGGAATGGTGCCTTTCTTTTAATAAGAAGAGAAAAATACAACATGTGGAGATTGGCGGGCGGGATTCCTGGGTTATGTATGGGCCTGCATTTCTTACCGCTTCATGGCTGGATGCGTATCTTCCGCTGCTGGAAGCATATTATCATCTTCCCGGAACGGAACAGTTTCATTGGGAGCAAGTCTATCTGGAACTTTTAGACGGCACGGCGCAAAAGCGCCTGACGGAAGCCGGCATAGCCTCTGTGGGAGAATATCCGCTTCCGCTTTTACCAAAGCTTGCGGAGGATGCAAGCCTCTATGTCAACCGCCAGCCATCCACACAGGTTTATGAGTTCGAGAACCTGGAGGAACTTCGTATATTTGATACGAAATATCAGAACCATTCCGATAATCAGGCCATGGAGCTGGTGTCTACGGTGCTTCATATACCGGAGTCAGAAATCAGCAATATCCGCTGTCTGAAATCCGGTATGACCAACAAGTCTTTCCTGTTTCAGGCAGCCCAAAAACAGTATATCTGCCGGATTCCGGGTCCAGGGACCGAACTTCTGATCAATCGAAAGCAGGAGGGGGATGTGTTTGAGGCGGTAAAATCTCTGAATATTACCGAACATATCCTGTATTTCAGCCGTGAGACAGGTTATAAGATTGCAGAGTATTATGAAGGGGCGCGGAATGCAGACCCTGAGAGTATGGAGGATATGACACGGTGCATGGAGCTGTTAAGAGCTTTACACAAGTCGGGCATTCAGTTAGACCACGCTTTTGATATCAGGGAGCGCATCGATTTTTATGAAAAGCTTTGTTATAATTATGGTACTATCCCATTTGAAGATTATAAGAACGTACGTGATCGGATGAATTCTCTCATGGATCGTTTAGATAATCTTCATCGTCCTGAGACTATTTCTCATATTGACAGCTGTGTGGACAATTTCCTGTTTCTGCCGGACGGAAGCCTAAAATTAATCGACTGGGAATACTCCGGCATGTGCGATCCGCTGATTGACATCGCCATGTGTGCTATCTATTCCTATTATAGCGATGAGCAGATCGATCGGCTTATAAAAATATATCTGCAAAACGAACCGACACCGGAAGAACGGATTGTGGTCTACTCCTATGTGGCACTAGGCGGTTTTCTGTGGAGTTTATGGGCTGTCTACAAGAACTTTTTAGGCGAGGAGTTTGGAGAATATACGATTATTATGTATCGATACGCTAAGCGGTACTATCGGAAAATCCTTCAGTTGGAAACCGTGTAAGCAGTGCTGCGAGAACATAGACCTATCTGAACCATTACTTCAGTTCCATAAATTTTAAGAAAAATACCCTTATTTTGTCTATTTATTTTAGAAACTTTATGCTATACTTAAAGTTACTACTGCTGGAGCATTTGTGACGTCTGGGGAGAGCGCCGAGCCGCTGGGGATAGAACTGAGTGGTTGAGGATAGATCTGAGCGGTTAGGGATAAATCTGAGCGGTTGTGAACATTCCCATAGACAATCCAGCATATTATTTTCATGCATTGTGCGTAATGGTAGATAGCGAGTGCTGAATTCACCGGAATTTCCGTAAGGCAGTACTAGGCAGACAGCTTTTGCGTACACAGAGGAGGAAATTGGATGATACAACGAAAACAGATAAAGGCTGTTATCCTGGCCGGACTTCTGGGAGTTATGACATTAACTCCGGTTTCTGATGCACTGGCTGTCACCGGTTGGAACAAAAGCGGTAACTCATGGGTCTACTATGACACCGATGGCTCTCTGAGAAAAGGGTGGCTGGGGACTACGGACGGCACCTACTATTATATGGATCTTTCTACCGGCAAGATGTGTTTAGGCTGGAAGCAGATTAATAATAAATGGTATTATTTCCGTCCCAATGGTACCATGGTAGCCAGCAGCTGGATCACTGACAACGGACATTTTTATTATCTGTTTGAAGACGGCGTTATGGTTACCGGCTGGCTTAAGATTGGAAATGACTATTACTATTTAAAAAGCAGCGGCGCCATGACCATCGGCTGGTGGCAGATGGACAACGGCTGGTTCTATGGGGATACCAATGGCAAAGTAGCCATCGGCT
>CAYWRB010000430.1:0-3052 GCA_964460025.1 uncultured Hungatella sp. | reverse complement strand
TTCCCTGAATGTTGTGATACGCTACGAAGGGTAGTACCGGCAGCTTCATTCCGGATGTATGAGAGGATTTCTACACGAAGGGAGGATGCCATGAAAAATGAAAAATTCAGACTGCCAAAGATAAAGGGGAGGTTCCGGCTGCTTTTATATCTTGTAACGCTGGTTTCCTGCGTGTTATCGGTTGCGGAAACTGTGTCAGGATATCTTCCTTTTGCCATTGAGATCGTCATCTATGTGGTCGCTGCCGTAAGCCTGTCCGTTACCTGTTTCTATCTGGCAGGGGATCTGAAAAGAGGAGTGAAAGCGATCGTCAGTCCTGTTCACTTTCTTTTCCTTCCTGCTAAACCTTTTTTATGCAGCCAGCAACGGAGTATATGGGATCGTCGATCATTCCCCGTGGCTTGGAACGTTATCGGCATATTATATTTTTCTGAGCATCATGCGGTATGGCGTTATACGGTATGACAGGAAACTGGCAAAGACAGGACATGGCAGGGAGCTGAGGCTCCAGGAGTTACGGGTGTACCGCAATACAGGGATCCTGCTGTCGCTTCTTACGATCGTTTTGGCGGGTGCGGTGATCCTGCTGGTCAATCAGGAGGGCGGAAAAAGTTATCATGGATATATGATATTTGTAGTTGCCATGTATACGTTTTATAAAGCGATTATTTCCATTGTCAATATCATGCGGGCAAGAAAAATGCAGTCGCCTTTGTTGGTGACGATCCGCAATATCGGTTATGCGGATGCGCTGGTATCCGTCCTGTCCTTACAGACTGCTATGTTCAGCTCCTTTGGGGAGGACAGCAATATTGATCCGACTTTGACGAACGGCATTACAGGTGCTTGTGTGTGCATCATGACACTGGCAATCGGAATCTATATGATACGTTCTGGGGGGAAGCAGAGAAGAACGATACAGGCCGAAGGGCAGCAAGAGCTTTGAGAAATCAGGGCTCTTTTTATGTGAAGAAATTTTGTGTTTGTTGATTTTTAATAATTCTCAAACACGATTCTGACACATTTCAAATATTGGATGTTCATAATAGGCTCATTTTTTAAGAACATGGTGCAGGATCATGAGTCGGAGGACAGGGTGGAGCTGAAACTGAAACGGATAAGCAGGTAAGGAACGGTATGTATGGGATTTTCCGTATTTGGATATGTCCTGTATCATTTTCTGAAAAGCAAAAAAGAGAAAGTGGTGGCAGAGCCCTCACATATACACGCTTTATACTTTGCTATATTGCTCAAGGTCCACCGCATTATTCAGGATGACTCCCCGAAACGATTTTGCAGTTGAGCCAGTTCCATTTTGGCATCCGGGAAAAACGATTGTCCGTCTTATTATCCCCATAATTGATAGCGAGGAGATCTATCAAGCGCTATTTACTTCGAGATTAATGCAACGCTGTACTGGTTCTCATCCGAAGTCCACCATATCAGCCTGCTGAATGTCAATCACAAGTAACGCGCTTTTTTCTTCAATTTTCATGATCCGTTTCCTTTCTGTTGTTTTTTTCTATTACAAATCCAGGCAACGCGGTAAGTAGTTCTGTTGCCAGGCAGGTAATCCACACGCCGGTCATTTCCCATAGGGCAGAGAGCAGGAACGCTGTAGGAAGAATGAGGACAAATCCTCTCAGTATAGACAGGATATGGGCAGGGAGAGCCTGCTCTGTGGAGGTAAAAACAGTTGCCAGAAGAATATTATAACCAGTAAATGGAGCAGATATAAAATACAGCTTTAGCCCTGTTACAGCGATGGCTTCAAGTGCCACGTTTTGCTCACTGTTAAAAGCAGCCACAATGGGGCGGGAAAACAGAAAGATGGATCCGTATAGGACGCCGGACAATATCAGCATGGTTCCCATGGCGTAACGCTGTACCTTCTGGATACTGTCTCTGTTCCCGGTGCCATAAAAACGGCTGATCAGAGGCTGCACTCCCTGGGCGATCCCGGTATATATTGCAGTCACAACAAGAGAAATGTTTGCGATAATGCCGTAGGCAGCCACACCTGTATTCCCATTCATTCCCAGGATGATGGAGTTAAACACAATCATCACAATACCGGAGGAAAGCTGGGCGATCAAAGAGGGAAATCCCAAGGACAGTTCGGCCCCCACCATGTTCATAAGGATTCCCGTTTTTACAAGCCGGAAAGAATTGTGATGCTTTAGCCAGTGGGGAAGCAAGATGAGCATACTGATGACCGGTGATATCCCTGTCGCAAAAACAGCACCAAAAATCCCCATATCAAAAGGAAAAATAAAAATATAGTCGAGCACGATATTTCCCAGGCTTCCGATGATCATGGCTCCCATGGCCAGTTGCGGCCCCTCGTCATTTCTGACAAAACAAAGCAAAACGTCATTGAAAAGAAATGCCGGGGAAAAGAACAAAAGCCACCGAAGATAGATGTCAGTCATTTTCCATATGGTTCTGTCCGCACCCAAAGCGGATGCCATCTGCCCGGAAAAGAGGAGACCGGTCAGCATAAAAAAAGCAGAAAACAGAATGGCCAGATAGACCGTATTGGTATAAAGGCGGTTTACCGAATCCCGGTGTCCCTGACTGTTTAAAACGGAGAATTTTGTGGCCCCTCCCATGCCAATCATCAGCCCCGTACCGTGGATAAAATTGTAAACCGGGATGGCAAGATTTAATGCCGCGAGACCGTTTGTGCCAAGCCCTTTTGAAACAAAGAATGTATCGGCCAAAATATAGCAGGATACTCCTAAGGTACCCAGAATACCAAAAAGTGTATACCGAAAAAATTCTCGGATGCAGGACTGCTGTTCCATAGACTTACTCCTTAAAACTTGAACCTTTGCCGTCGTGATCATGATACACAAAAAATAACGTCAGCCCTTTCTATCTTCTATGGCCTAACGATAGAAAGTCTGACGCTTAACTTCTTACCCGGCGGCAAGAAGTGCTTAAATCGTAATTACTATATCATGAAAAGATAAGGAAAGCAAGTATCAATGGAAAACAATTGATGCCCGTATTACTATTTATGTAACAGTTCAGACGGCCCTCTGAACTG
>CAYWRB010000429.1:0-3060 GCA_964460025.1 uncultured Hungatella sp. | reverse complement strand
CCGGTCATGTCTTCTGCAGGAAGCTGCAGCGCTCTGCGCCGTGCCTGTGCTGGCTGGAAATCTGCTTGGCATTGCAGGCAGTATGGGGCTGATACATATGACCAATCTTGTTCTGGGAAGTGATATCCCGGGACGGCATAAGTCGGTTTTCGGGTATCATCCCATGGTTTTTGCATTGACATTTCTTATAACAGGGTTTACCATATGGATTTCCGCATGGCTGCCTGCCAGACAGTTAAGTAAACAGACGCCTCTTGAGGCAATGAGGAATATGGGGGAACGAAAGCTAAAACGCAGGAAAAATTCCTGGATCCTTCTACGTTTATTCGGTGTGGAAGGAGAATTGGCCGGCAACGCGTTAAAGGCACAGAAAAAGGTATTATGGACAGCATCCTTATCTTTTGTTCTTTCGTTTCTGGCATTCATAGTTATGCAGAGTTTTTTTGCCCTTTCGGGGATCAGCACAAGAGAGACGTATTTTGAGAGGTATCAGAGTGTATGGGATCTTATGGTGACGGTGAAAGATGTGGGAATCGATGGATTTGAGGAAACAGAAAAGATACAGGGGCTTGACGGAGTAAAAAGCGCTATTGTGTATCAGAAGGCGAAGGCAAAAAGGATTGTCACGGAGGAAGAGATGAGCGAGGAGATGAAATCCTTTGGCGGCTTTTCCCATGCGCCTGATAAGGATGTGACACCGGTCAGCAACGGTTGGATGGTAAACGCTCCGATTATCCTATTGGACGATAACAGTTTTTTAGAGTATTGTCAGCAGACAGGCATTGCACCGCGGCTTGACGGGGCGGTTGTCATAAATCAGATTCGTGATGTGACAAATCCGGATTTCAGGCATCCGGATTTTATGCCATATATGAAAACCGACAGGGCAGGAGAAAATGGGACAAGTGTTTTGATGCGGTCAGATGGTGAAGAGATGATGGCAAAGATTCCGGTTCTGGCCTATATAGACCAGGAGAACGTACCTGCCTTGAGGGAAGAATATGCAACTCTTGACTACTATGAGCTTGTACATTTTATTCCGGTGTCTCTGTGGAAGGAAATCAAAGGTCAGGCAGAAGGTGTGGAAGAAGAGGTTTACATCTGTGTCCTGGGCAAAGAAAACAGGGGGACAAAAGAACTGAATGCGTTGGAAGGAGAGATCGATCAGATTCTTGGCCGGAAATATACCATAGAATGTGAAAACCGTATCCGGGAATACGAAGCCAACAACAAACAGATTCAGGGGATGAAGGCCATATTGGGAGGCTTCTGTATGCTGCTTGCTGTGATTGGCATTGGCAACGTATTTTCCAATACATTGGGATTTGTGTACCAAAGGAGAAGGGAATTTGCAAGGTACATGTCTGTGGGAATGACTCCTGGAGAAATTCAAAAAATGTTTTGCCTGGAAGCGCTGCTTCTGGGGGGACGTCCGATTTTGGCCGGCTTTTTGCTGGCAATTGCTGCAGTAGGGTATATGCTGAAGTTAAGTTATATTGAAGTGGGAGAATTTATGGCAGAGGCGCCGTGGATACCGGTCTTTATGTTTATGGCGGTTATGACAGGCGCTGTGGCCCTGGCATATTTTGTGGCATGGAGGGGCGTGCGAAAAATAAATTTAGCGCAGGTTCTTCGAGATAATACAATGATGTAAAGGGAAGACGACAGTTTCTATGAAAAGTGGATCCTTCTGCATAGAGAGGATCCACTTTTATGATGGTAAATAATGCTCTGCTATTTTGCTGTGCCGTACTCAGCCGCCGCTTTGCCTCCCAGATAACCGGAGACGAAGGTCCAGGAGTGAGCCTGTCCGCCCCATGGAGTGTAGGGCTTTCCTTCGATATTTTCCACACCCATGGAATCCGTGCCTACGGCAAAGAGATTCTCGATTGGTGTGCCGTCCTCTTTGAGGACATTCATCTTAACATCCACATCCAGGCCGCCTACGGTTCCATAGGTGTAACCTGCGGCAATGACCGCATAATAGGTTGTGTCTTCTCCGCCCAGGGACTGGGAGAGAGTGGCTTCATCACATCCCATCTGTTCTGCCAGTTCTTTTACGGATCCTTTCAGTATGTTTTTATACTGAATCCCCACATCCAGGATGGTATCCATATCTTCCACAGGGGTTCCTGTCGCCAGTTCTCCGCCCTGACCCATGAACATGGAGGTTGCTGTGGTAAAGTTCTCGGTTAAGCCCTTTTCTTTGTAGGAATCCATCTGTTCCTGAGTATAGACCACATAGTAGCGGTAGCCTGGGATAGAGCAGATGTTGGTGGTGCCAATGGCGTTTAAGTCCAGTGCCTCTCCGTCCATGGAGATGGTCTTCTCTCCAGTTACCAGAGCCAGTGCTGACAGGACGGCTTTCTGGTCTGGAGTCAAGTCATCATTTTTAACGAGATTGGGAATCTGTAAAATGTGAATCATCGGGTCTACGGCCATATTGTAGGCAGCGCCGCCGGCGGAAAGGCCCATTTTGATTCCTGCGCCGTCATTGATAGTTGCGGCTACGGTACATAGGGTGGTTCCGAAATTCTCGTTTACAAGGTCATCATCGCCGATGTATCCGCCTGTTGCCAAGATCACGGAATCGCCGTAAATCTCATAGGTGGTTCCGTCATACAGAACCGCTTTTACACCAGTTACTTGATCACCGTCAAAAATCAGTTCTTCTGCAGAAAGTTCCAGCAGGTAATCATTTTTCTCATTCATTGCTTTGGCTTTTTCCATAGCCCGGTTATACTGATAGGTTTTGTTGGCTCCGAAGATGTTGGTGCTTCCGTTTTCGCCTACGTATCTTGTCCAGAACTGGCTCCATTCCGGCTTGGCAAAGCTCATAATCATCCCGTCAAATTCAAAATCAAAGTTGTCAATGTAATAGTCCAGATAAGTGCCGCTGTTGTAGACGGCCTCGTGGATGATATCGGCTTTCTTATCGCTTTCCACATAATCCAGCCATACCTGATACACGTCATCTGGGTTGGCAAATTGGATATCTTTAAAAGCAGGAGCCTTTGAATCAATCACCATGGGACCGGTTACTGTTGCGGACTGGCCGCC
>CAYWRB010000428.1:251-3062 GCA_964460025.1 uncultured Hungatella sp. | reverse complement strand
GCGCCGGGGACGACAGGCGGCAGTAACCAGTCAGCAGGTTCCGGAGGAGCCAGTTTGACTGCGCCGGGAACGACATCCGGCAATAGGACAACTGGTAACGGAGGAGTCAGTCTTACGGCGCCGGGGACCACGGCGTCTATAATTAAAAAGGAAACCAATCGGGTGACAACCATGATAGGGCCTGGGATGACTACCGGCCCAGGAGGGGGGAGCACTTCTGCCGCAGATCCTGGGTCAGGGAGTATCGGCGGTCCGGGAGGAAGCACAGGGCCAGGGGGCAGCAGTTCGTCCGGAAGCATTTCGGCAGGGACAGCTTCCTATGTGGATATTCTTATGAATGCAGGGGCCCAGTCCGGCGTGAATCCTTATGTTCTGGCGGCTATGATTATTCAGGAGCAAGGGAGCAATGGGACAGGAAGATGTATATCCGGGACGGTTGCTGGGTATGTTGGATATTATAACTTCTTTAATATTGAAGCTTACCAGTCCGGTTCCATGGATGCCGTTTCGCGTGGGCTGTGGTATGCTTCTCAGTCAGGAAGTTATGGGAGACCCTGGAACAGCGTGGACAAGTCGATTTTGGGAGGTGCCCTTTATTATGGAACGAATTATGTAAATGCAGGACAGGATACATTCTATCTGAAAAAGTTTAATGTGCAGGGGAGCAATCTCTATAAGCATCAGTATATGACCAATATTCAGGGAGCAGCCTCAGAGGGGGCAAAACTGGCGGAGGCTTACAATGCTCAGGTAAAACAGTCGGCGTTGGAGTTTAAGATTCCGGTGTATTTAAATATGCCGGGTACTGCCTGCGGAAAGCCGGAAGGAGACGGAAGTCCTAACAATAAACTGTCCGGCCTTGGCGTGGAGGGATTTGCCATTACTCCTACATTTAATCAGGATACAACTTCTTACAATTTGATTGTAAGTCCATCGGTATCGTCCGTTACGGTAAACGCCGTGCCGTTGGCGTCTACGGCATCCATAAGCGGTACGGGAACGATTCAGCTTCAGAACGGTAATAACGAAATCATGGTTTCTGTGACAGCACAAAACGGAACAGTGAGAAATTATGTGATCCACGTGGTAAGACAAGACAGCGGTCCAGGTTACAATGGTGCTTTAGGCTCCGGAATCAGCGGAGGGAACACCACCGGCGGTCCGGGGGCAGGTGATCCTGGGGCAGGCAGTTCAGGAACAGGCGGCCCGGGGGCAGGCGGTCCAGGGACAAATAGTTCAGGGACAGGCGGTCCGGGAGTAAGCGATCCCGGTCAAAACGGATCCGGACCAGTATATAATTCCGTACCTTCAGGCCCTGGTTCAGACAGCGGTTCAGGTTCGGGAAATAACAATTCAAATACCATAGGACCAGGAGGCAGCAATGTAACCATTGTGCGATGACAATGATTCATTTACGGAAAAGAGTAACAGTGAGAAAATGGGCTGTTACGGAAAGCAGGTGAGATTATGAAGAAACAAAGAAAACATTATTTTGCCAGTCTATTTCTGGCCGGATTTATGACATTGGCATTGTCTTTTCAGGCATTTGCCGCCAGAATTGCATTTTCAGACCCTACAGGGAACGCAGGGGATGAGATTACAGTGACGATGAAGGTCACCTCGACGGGAGAAGAGACCATAGGGAATGTGGATATTATGCTTTCCTATGATGCGTCGGCTCTGGAATTTTTAAGCGGAACCAATGCCACCGGCGGAGCAGGCTCGATTCATGTTGTAGGGGCGGCAGAGAGCCAGAACAACAAGGAATTAAGTTTTTCCCTGAAATTTCGGGCCGCAAAGGCAGGAAGCAGCAGCATAACGGTCAGTACCCAGGAGATTTACGATCAGGACAGTCAGGCGGTAAGCGTTGGCCAGCAGGGCTCTTCCACGGTGACGGTACAGGGGACAGGCACCAGCTCCAGCAATGCGTCTCTGGCAATGCTGGAGATTTCCCCAGGCAATCTTTCTCCTTCCTTCTCGGCTGATGTGACAGCTTATACGGCTACGGTAGGAGGCGATGTAGACCGGCTCAGCGTGTCGGCACCGGCTCAGGATGCCAATGCCAGTGTGGACATATCAGGCAATGAAGGGCTCCAGATCGGGGAGAATCAGGTGATATGCACCGTTACGGCACAGGACGGGCAGACGGTGAAAACTTATACGGTTACGGTGACCAAGGTGGAGGGAACCGGAGATGGCGGAGAATCCGCAGATCAAGGAGTCCGGCTAAAGACTCCGGAAAGACTGATTACGGTATTCTCCATACCGTCTGATGTGGAGATACCGGAAGGATATACCCAGTGTACCATAAGTATTGACGGCCATGATGTACAGGGATGGGTTCTGGAATCTGAAGACGACCCGAGTTATTGTATTTTCTATGGGTTAAATGAAAGCGGAGAGAGAGTATACTACCGTTATGACCGATTGGAGAGAACCTTGCAGCGGTATTTCCAGGATACGGCAGGTTCAGGCGTCACAAAAGAGGCATATGAGGCTATGGTAACCGAATACAATTCTCTGGTTCATGATTATGATGTCCGGTTCTGGATCATTATTGGCCTGATTGTACTGACGGTGATTCTTTTGGTTGCCATTATTTCCCTGGTGGTTACCAGAGGGCGGCAGGATGACTTTATTGAGCATAGGGAGAATCGGGAAGATTATCCGGAGAAGATGGCAAGGGAGAGAGTAAACCGGGAGAGGACCAGAAGACAGGAAGCAGGAAGGATGACCCGGGAAGAACGATATCAGAGGGACTTGGAGGCAGACTTCCCAACCGGACAACAGACCTTTAGGAGAAACGGGGCA
>CAYWRB010000428.1:0-241 GCA_964460025.1 uncultured Hungatella sp. | reverse complement strand
GAGAGAGGATCCGCAGGAAGGACGCCCAGAGAGAACGGGATGAGAGGAGTGTCCAGAGAGCCGATGCCGGCAGGGCGTACGGGAAGGCAGGGCATGGACAGAACAGCAAGCAGACAGAGTGATCAGATGGGAGAGGCGTCCGGTCAGGGAGCGTCCGATGGAAACAGCCAAGGGAAGGATATAGAATTTATTGATCTGTGATTTTAGGGGAACAGTTCAGGTGAGAAGGGTTGTCAAAGAT
>CAYWRB010000427.1:0-3064 GCA_964460025.1 uncultured Hungatella sp. | reverse complement strand
GTACACCTTCTTTCCCTGTACCTCGTCCAGCTTCAGCGCTTTCATCAAATGCCATGATATGGCTTCCCCTTCTCGGTCCGGGTCTGTTGCCAGATAAATAATATCGGCTTTTTTTACTTCTTTCCTAAGCTTTGCAAGGATCTCTCCTTTTCCTCGTATGGTAATGTATTTGGGTTCATAATCATTCTCCACATCAAATCCCATCTGGCTTTTGGGCAAATCCCTTACATGTCCCCCGGAAGCGTCCACCTCATAGCTGGACCCCAGAAATTTTTTAATCGTCTTTACTTTTGCTGGCGACTCCACAATTACCAAATGCTTTGCCATATCGACACCTCTTTACTATGTTTTATAACCTTTTGCAGCGGTTCGGCCTTCGCCTGAATCGTTACAGCTTTCTTACATAATAATGACTGGCCGGCTGCAGAATAACCCCCTTCCACTCTAATTCCATCAGAAGGCTCATCACTTCTTCCACAGACAGACCGCTTTCCAACACAATCTGATCAAAGAATTTGGGTTGGAAATCTAGGCAACTATACACCATTTTTTCTTTCTTGGCAAGCCCATTCTCATTTTTTTCACCAAGTTTTAAACTTTCCCTTTCACCTATTTGGAAAAATTCCAGAATATCCTCCGGCGCTGTCACAATCGATGCGCCCTGACGTATCAGCTGATTGCAGCCCGTGCTTAACCGGCTGGTAATCATTCCAGGAACGGCAAATATTTCTTTTCCCTGCTCCAGGCCCAAATCTGCCGTAATCAGAGAACCGCTTCTCTCTTTTGCCTCCACCACCACAATCACATCCGCCAGCCCGCTGATAATCCGGTTTCTCATAGGAAAATGCTGGGGAAGAGCCGGTTCTCCTACAGGAAACTCGGACAGAATCCCCCCTTTCTCCGGGATCTGACAATACAGCGGCCAGTGTCTCTGAGGATAGCAGACGTCCACACCGCTTCCCAGCACGGCAAAGGTGCTTCCTTTTCCGTCAAGGGCTCCCTGATGGCCTGCCCCGTCGATCCCAAGGGCCATACCGCTGATAACCTGAACTCCTGCTTTTCCAAGGTATTTTCCCAGCATCTGTGCTATCTGCCTTCCATAGCTGGTACAATCCCTGGCTCCGATAATCGCTGCCGAAGGAATACTGTCATTTGGCAGCTTTCCTTTCACATAGAGCGCTATGGGAAAATCATAGATGCATCTTAATCTCCTGGGATATTCTTCATCCAGCACGGATACGAAGCGGATTCCTTTCTCTTTAAGTTTCCTGTAATTGTCCATTTCTTCCGGCAGCCTTCTCTTCCATTGATCAAAATACGTTCCTGCCTTCTGTGGTAAAATCCCCATAGATATGAGCTGTGTTCCTTCTATATTATAGATACGTTCAAAGGAACGAAATTTCTCCCACATCCTTGCCATGGATACTGCACCTACCCCTGGTATCTGACACAGCCAGTATATATATTCCTTCTCTTTTTCTATTTCCTTCTGTTCCAATATTTTTCCTCCAGGCTTCGATATCCTATGGCTTCACACAGATGTTTATGCATAATCCTCTCCGATTCATCCAGATCCGCAACCGTCCTGGCCACCTTCAGTATTTTCGCATATGCTCTGGCGCTGAACCCCTCTCTCTGATAGACTTCCTTAAAGAAATATTCGTCTTCCTCTGTCAGCCTGCAAAACTCTCTGGTCATTTCCGTCCCCATCTCACTGTTAAACTGAACAGAACTTCCCATAAACCGTTTTCTTTGAATCTCTCTCACCTTCTCCACCCTTTTCCTGATTTTAGAAGATGGCTCCTGCCTTATCTTTCCTCTAAGTTCCTCAAATGCCACCGGCGCCGCTTCCACACAAATGTCTACCCTGTCCAGAATAGGTTTCGACACCTTCTTTAAATACTTCTGTACCTGTTCCTCACTGCAGCTGCACTTATTCCTGTCCGGATAATGGCCGCAAGGGCAGGGATTCATGGCAGCCACCAGCATAAAATCAGCCGGAAACTCGTATCTTCCGTGAACTCTGGACAGGATAACCTTATGATTCTCAAGAGGCTGTCTCATAACCTCAATGGCCTGTCTGGAAAATTCAGGCAGCTCATCTAAAAATAAAACTCCCTTGGATGCCAGAGACATTTCTCCCGGAACAGGATTTTTCCCGCCTCCGGTCAATGCCTGAGCCGTAACGGAATGGTGGGGACAGCGAAAAGGCCGCCTGGTCATAAGAGGACGATCCCCGGGCAGCAGACCGCAGATACTGTAGGTTTTGGAAATCTCCAGCTGTTCCTGTCGTGTACAGGAAGGCATGATCGTAGGAATCCTCTCTGCGATCATGGTTTTTCCGGTTCCCGCCGGGCCAATGTAAAGCAGATTATGCCGTCCCGCTACCGCAACCTCTGTGGCACGTTTCATCAAAAATTGCCCTTGTACCTGTTCATAGTCTACCTCATAGACATCCGGTACGAATGCGGGTATCCCTTCTGCCGGCCTCTCTTCTTCACTTCCTTCCCCTCCTTCTTCCTGTTCCTGACAGCCATCCCCCTTCTTTATCCTGTCTGCCAGTTCTCTTATGTGCTTGACTCCTACAATGCGGATTCCCGGAATCATATGCCCCTCTCTCCTGTTCTCCCAAGGCAGATAACAGATGGTCTTTTGGCTTTCCCTGGCTTTCATAACCATGGGAAGAATCCCTCTCACTCCCTTCACCTGTCCGTCCAATCCCAGTTCTCCTAAAAATACGGCATCTTCCAGGATCTTTGGTTCACAGCCCAGCATGTTATTGGCGCCCAATACTCCTACCGCAATAGCCAGGTCGAATCCTGTGCCATTTTTTCGAATATCCGCCGGAGACAGATTAATGGTTATTTTTTTAGGCTGAAATCGAAAACCTGAGTTTTTCAGGGCCGTCCTTACTCTGTCCTGAGCCTCTCTCACCTCCGGAGCCAAAGCCCCTACCATGATAAAAGAAGGAAGACCGTCACTGGCATCTACTTCCACATGAATCAGACTGCCTTCCATACCGAAAAGGCCAATACTGCATACGTTATAAAACACTTATTCCTCC
>CAYWRB010000426.1:0-3070 GCA_964460025.1 uncultured Hungatella sp. | reverse complement strand
TGAAAATCTCCGCATTCGCATTTACTGCCGGCTGGTACTGATTGACGGAACAGATCAAGGCGGTATCCGTCAGCCGGACTGCCTTCCGTAACGGACCGTAAAATCAGATTTTCAGATCAGGTAACCTTAGTATTCCCAAATTTTATGTTTCTAAAATTGATCTCTCATACGTTTTAAAATTTTCTTTTCCAGCCGTGACACCTGAACCTGGGAAATGTCCAGGGCCTCTGCAACCTGGGTCTGCGTCTGATTTTTAAAATACCGCCGCAGGATGATCTCTTTCTCCTTTTCCTCCAACTGCCCGATTAAGGTTTCCAAAACCATATGATTTAAAAGCTTTTCCTGACTGTCATCTTGATCCTCGATCTTATCCATGAGACACAGGCTGTTTTCGTCATTCTGATTCACGGTCTTGTAAAGAGACTCTACTTCGGCTCCCGCTTCTATGGAAGCCGCCACCTCCTCTTTGCTGGCCCCCACCTCCCTTGCAATCTCTTCAATGGTGGGCTCCCTGCCCATGGCAAAGCACAGTTCCTCTCTTGCGGTTTTTACCTTCATGGACATTTCCTTGATGGAACGGCTGACCTTGATCATGCCGTCGTCTCTGAGAAACCGCTTCAACTCTCCCACGATCATTGGAACGGCATAGGTGGAAAAACGCACCTCATAAGACAGATCAAACTTGTCAACTGCCTTTAAAAGCCCGATACTTCCAATCTGGAACAAATCCTCCATCTCGTACCCCCGGCCCTGAAACCGTCTGACAATACTCCAGACCAAGCCTACATTGTCAAGTACCATACGGTCCCTGGCCTCTTTATCTCCCTGGTGAGCCTTTCTGATCAGTTCCATTGTATCTTCCATATGGTCACCTGCCAATCCGCTTTTTCATGGTCACGGTGGTTCCTTTTCCCGGCTGAGACTCCACAAGAACCTGATCCATAAAGGCTTCCATAAAGGAAAATCCCATGCCGGATCTCTCCCCTGTGGTATCTGTGGTGTACATAGGCTCCATGGCTTTTTCCACGTCAGGAATCCCTGTTCCCTTATCCTTTATAGACACGGTAAGTTCCTTTCCCTCAATCTTTGATTCTATGTAAATGATGCCGCCTCCGTTTCCGTATCCGTGGATCACCGCATTGGTCACTGCCTCCGACACGGCTGTCTTTACATCATCGACCTCCTCCAGCGTGGGATCCATACGGCTCATAAACACGGCCACCGCCACTCTGGTAAACTCTTCATTCTGAGACCTGCTTTCCACCTCCATGTAGAATCTGTCTCTTCCTTCCGTTTTCTGAACCTCGGTTGATACTTCTTTCTTATTATCCATGTTCTCCTCCTTCAGCCCTTTATGGCCGCCTCCTTTGATTCATAGCCTTGTATCAGTTTTCCTATGCCTCCGATGGTCAAAATCCTCATAACCTGTCTGCTGGCTCCATAGAATCCTACCGTTCTGCCGCTTCGGCTCATCTGTTTATACCGATTCAATAAAATACCAATCCCTGAAGAGTCCATAAATACGGTTCTGCTGAAATCAAATACTAATCGGACAACATAATTCTCCGAGAGCAGCATATCTGTCTCATATAACAGATTCCTGCAGTTGTGATGATCCAGTTCTTTTGGCAGATGGATCACCAGTACCTGCCCTTTTGCCTCATATGTAAAAGATGTCTCTGCCATATGTCATTCTCCCTTTCCTGATTTTATTCTTCTTCGTCCGGGGCGGGCCGCTTTCACAGCATCCTTCCTCTCCGCCGCAGTGCGAGCCTGCCTAAGAGCTTTTGTATCATGACCACATGACACAAAAAAGACACTACAAAATTCCATCTCTTCCGTAGTGTCTTTCACAAATCTTATTCTTTTCTTTATGTATCTTCCATTCTGTCTAATACTGCCACTATCAATATCCCCTGGCTGTCTTCGACTGAGCTGCCAGTTCCGTATTGGGATAATTCATAATCACCTGACCCCACAACTCCCTGGCATGGTCCTCATCCCCTGCGGACTGGTACACCATCGCCATATCATACATGACCTGAGGATTATCCCCATGTAGATTCAAGCTCTTTTGATAGTAGTCCAAAGCCTCTCCCGCATTTCCTGCATCTCTAGCCTGATTGCCCAGGTCCGCCAAAACCTGGTAACCATTGGCCTCCATATCCTGCCGAATCCGGGTGATAATCTCCTGCATACCGGCATCCTCAATCACGCCTAAATCCAGACTGGAATAAAGTTTCACAGCCTCCGTAAAATTCTCTGTCCGATAAGCCTCAAGAATCTGTACCAGCCCCTGGTACTGACTTAATACGCCTTGATTTTCCACATCAATCGTCAAAAGTTTAGACTCAGCCTGTCCCTTTTCATCCTCCAGCTGCTGAACCTGAAGGCGGACTCCATCTAACTCCTGATTTTTCTGGTTTACCTGCTCCAGCACTGCTGCCAGTTCCTGATTGTGGGCCTGGTTGAGAGACTGCTGCATCGTAGGTATCACCAGAAAAAATACTGCCACCACTCCCATGACCAATCCCACAATCATATTGATAATGGTCTGCCAGCCTGTATTTTCCTTATAGGTAGGCGGCATGATCACATCATCATCCTGCATCTGCCTATGAGAAAATGCTTTCATAAGCTTCCTGTGCTCGACTTCCGCTCTACCTGTGTTGGCCTTGACAATGGACATGTACCACAGGGCTTTGGGATTATTTTTGTCAATCTGAAGAACCTTGTACAGGGACTTTCCTGCCTTCGTGTAATCACCGCGGCTCATGTACAAAAGCGCCAGCACCATATGGGCTTTGACGAAATGAGGATTGTGCTCCACCACTCTGCTTAATTGCAGAATCGCCAGGTCATCGCTGCCGCTCTGGGCATAGGACAAGGCCTGATTATATTTCTTTATGTTAATCCCTTCCGCCTCCAGCCTTCCCGGCCTTCCCTGGATCTCGTGAAGGTAATGAATCGCTCTGATTTTCTCCGGCTGCAGGTTGCTGCTGATAACCCACTGCACCAGAGCCTCCGCCGTCTCCCCGATCTCATAATAAACAAGGCCAAGAAGATTTCT
>CAYWRB010000425.1:0-3084 GCA_964460025.1 uncultured Hungatella sp. | reverse complement strand
AGGAATAAACAGGATAGTCTTCCACGATCAGACATGGAAGCTGTTCTCCATACTGCAGTTGAAGCTGTTCCAGGGTTGTCCCCGCATAAAGCAGCGCTTTCTCACTCCCGCCTTCTATCCATATGCCATCATGGCTGATCCGCAAACGATATTCCTCTTCCTGCATGGAAGGATCCAGCACTCTTTCTTTTATCTCCACCGCCCCACCGCCTTCTTCATATACTATCATTTTTTTTGGTTCCGGTATGATCGAAACCCGCATGTTTCCACCTCCATATGCTGCCGACAAAAAGCCAGGTATTCTGGTTCCTGGCTTTTACCTTCTCCTTACGCTCCACGGACGTTTTCCGCTGCCGCCGGAGACATTGCTCTATTATTTTTCCTGCCACTGCTCTTTTCCCGCATTGGACCATACTACCATATTCCTGCCGGATTTTTTGGCAGTATACAGCATGGAATCCGCGATCTTGAGATATGTCTCATACTCATCACCGTTTTGGGGAATAACAGTGACTCCGCCCACACTGACCGTGATCCATCTAAATACCGGTGAATTGTGAGGTATATGCAGATTTTCTATGGCCTGGCGTATGATCTTGAAAAATTCATAAGCAGATCTGGCATCGTTTCCTACAAGAAGAGCGACAAACTCTTCCCCTCCGTAACGGCCTACAAAGTCCGTTGCCCTGTGCAAGTAGGAAGACGCTGTTTTTGCCACTTTGGTCAAAACCACATCCCCGGCCGGATGCCCAAAGCTGTCATTATACAGCTTAAACTTATCTATATCAAATATGCAGACAGAGAATGGAAGCCCAAGCCGAAGCGCTTCACGCCATTTGATATGCCACTCTTCCTCATAACGTCTTCGATTTCCGATTCCTGTCAGTTCATCAACCATAGCCAGCTTTTTATAATACATCTGTCTGGCAAGCAACCGCAGCTGGGATTTGATCCTCGCCCTCAAAACAGATGGAGCGACCGGCTTTCTGATGTAGTCCACCGCCCCCAGCCTGAGCCCTTCTTCTTCATGCCGTACATCATGGAAAAGTTCCGCGATCAGGATAACCGGTATATATCTGGTCTGGACCATCTCCTGTAGTTGTCTCAGCAGGGTAAAATCATCTCCTCCCGCTACATGAATATCCAGAAGAATAATGGGATATTTTCTGGAGATGGCATGATCCAGTCCGCTCTCCGCGTCATTGCACACGGTCACGTCATAGTCTGTTTCCAACATGGCCTTTAACGTCTCACCCTCTACAATACTATCATCGATCACTAATATCCTGTCCATGTTTCATTCCTCTCCTGAGTCAGATCATGTGCCCATCCCCACAAATTTTTCTTTACCCATTTTGTAGCATATCACAAAACGCGAAGAGAATCAATCTATTCTGTTGCCGTCCTGAATCGTTACTCAAAATCAAATTTGTGATATCTTTTATTCATCGCCTTATACCGTATCCTGACCGTCTCATTTCCAGCGAGCACTTCCTCTTCTGTCCCGGTAAACTGGCATCTCAGGCAATAATATTCTCCCTTTTCCTTATCATAAAACATATCAATATCCAGATCCCTCATAAAGCAGGAAGGGCATCTATAATTTAATTTGCCTTTTCCAGATTGAGCCATGTCGCAAATACCTCCTTATCTGAAATTGTTTTGGTATATCCTAAGGTAAACATTGGCGAGAATGCGTATCCTTCTCTGATATAGCCCACCGCCTCCTTGTCAGAAGCTGTCATAGATACTTTAGTCTCAATTGCAGGAATCACTGCACTCACTGCATCAGCTCCTGCAAGTTCTGCCTCTCTGCACTGATACTCATAAGAAATGCTCTTTTCCTCTGCCCCTTCACATTTCAGGGTAATTCCTGTCATATCTTCCGGATATTCTGTTGTGCCGTAACATGCCACCATATATTCATTTAATTCTACCTTTGCCTCAGGATTACTCATCTCTAACACAGTTCTCTCAATCTTGATGTTAGAACTTCCCTCTTCAAAATAAATCTTTGTCTGAAGCTTTACTGTCAAATCATAGAACTCAATCTCCACCGGATCCAACGTAAGGATTCTGGTATTTCCCTCCTGAGAGAAATGTGCTTTGGTACGGCACAGGCAAAGATCTACTTCCTCACCGTTATAGGATAATTTTGCACTTCTGACAGTTCCCTCTCCTGCGTAATGGGTAAAATAACCGGCACGGTACTTCTCCTGAATCAGGAAAGGATAGGAAGCATCCTGAACATGTTTCGTCCCGATTCCCACCGGCCACTCCAGCTTGGCAGCATATGGTCTTAAATCTACAATAGCGCCGCCCTGGTCCATATTAACGCACGCACGCATATATGGGTCACAGTACCAGAAAAGCTGTTTGTCAGATCCATACAGAATATCTCTCCACAATGCACATTCTGGTTCCGTATAGCTTTTCTTCTCACGGTAGTAATCTGCAAATTCTGCCATAGTCATATCCACAAGCTTACCCTCTTTTTTCAGCTTGCCGTAATAAGCACAGCCGTCAGAATAGGATTTCTCCAGCAGTTCATAGGGAGCTTCCCAGCGTCCCATTTTATTCATCCAAGCTGGTCCTACAAACATCATATTATAAGCATAACCATTATTGTATTTCTCCAGAGAACGGTACTGATCAATCAAGTTATACAGATAGGGATATTCCCATGTTTTACTGTCATAAATCATGCCCCGGAGCACATTTTGGGGATGGGTTCCAAAATTAGAACCATTACCGTCATAGCAGGCAATCAAATCCCTGGAAAGATGGGGAATTGCCACAATTCCGCTGTCCTCCTCTTCATTTGCTGCAGGCGCATGCGTATTCTGTTTAGATGGAATCCAGGGAGCCCAGGGACCGCCGTCAAACAGAGTATACCAGGAATTATTGCAGGTATGGTATGCTTTAGGGCCTTCTTCCCAACAGGTTGCAACTGCGCATTTTACAGAAGGATATTTCTCCTTGATATAATTGGTGAGATCTGCATCCATATAATAGGAACCTGTGGACTCCGGATAAAATCCGAAAATCTCATAAAATTTCGCAAAAATATCATCCACAATTGAC
>CAYWRB010000424.1:0-3089 GCA_964460025.1 uncultured Hungatella sp. | reverse complement strand
ATCCAATGGCTTAATTTTTGTATAACCTATCTGAAAAAATCCGGGGGGGATTTTTGGGGTATGATGGAAGCTATGCTGGACAAAGCCATAGAATTCTGCAAGGTGAATGATGTATTCCGCTTTCATCAGAATTTAATGATGTATCAGGAATTTACGGTTATGGAGATGCCGTCCAAGAGAGAAGCAGCAGAGATCGTAAAGAGTCGGCTGCATCCCCTGGTAAATCATTCGTTACTGCGGGAGGAAACGGAAGACTATTTTGTCATGGTGATGGAACAGGCTCTTTTTGCCGTATTTTCCAGCATTGCCTGTTACTATAAAAATCCGCAGACAGAGAAGGAAATCAAGGAAGATTATTGTAAGAAGATAAATATACTCCGATATGGGGCATGTAAAACCTTGAAAGAAAATCAGATGGAGGAATAAAAGACACAATGAAAAAAGGTGTGATAATAGCCATTGGAGCGGTGATCGTTGTGGCGGCAGGAGCATTTGCAGTATCTTATTTTAAGCCTTCCCAGGAGGTGACGGAAACGGTTGCCCCGCCCATCGTAAAGGCTGAGGAGCCAAAGACAGGAGATATTGAATTGTTTCGCAGTCTGACGGGGACCATTGAGCCTTCGGATCTGGTTTATGTGATTCCGAAAGCAGCAGGTGAAATTACGGCAGTTTATGTGAAGAATGGGGACTATGTGACAGAAGGACAGCTTTTATGCGAGATTGACACGAAGCAGGTAGACGCAGCCAGACTTCAGCTGGAGGCGGCAGAGGTACAGTTAAAGGATGCCCGGACCAATCTGGAAAGAATGCGGGTTTTGTATGCCAGCGGAGATATTTCCGCCCAGTCCTTTGAGCAGGTGGAAAGCGGTGCCAAAAGCGCTCAGATCCAATACGATTCCGCCAAGCTGGCCTATGACTATCAGGTGGAGTTCAGCAGCATTACCGCAACGATTTCCGGCAAGATTGAGTCCAGCAGTATGGAGGTTCACAGCATGGCAAGTCAGACCAGTCCTTTGTGTGTCATTTCCAGCGAGGGAACCAAGGTGGTAAATTTTGCCATAACAGAGGCGATTTTGGATCATGTAAAAGAGGGGGATCCCATCCGCATAGAAAAAAGCGGAAGTGAGTATACAGGAATCATCACGGAAGTAAATACTATGGTAGATGCGGCTACTGGCCTGTTTAAGGTCAAGGCGACTGTGGAAAACGGCGACGCTTTAGTGAATGGCGCTACGGTAAAGCTGTATGTGACTGCCAATAAAGCCAACAGGGTTCTGACCGTTCCGGTGGACTCGGTGTATTATGACAGCGGAAGTCCCTATGTATATACATTTAAAGATGGGACAGTACATAGAGCGGATATAGAAGCAGGTATCAGCGATTCGGAGAGGATGGAAGTCATCTCAGGAATATCTCCTGATGATCTGGTAATTATTACCTGGAGTCCGGAACTGTATGAAGGAGCGCCGGCGCTTTTGGCAGACGAGACAGAAGCTGCGGCAAATGCAGAGACAGCAGAGACAGAAGCCGTGCAGTAGCACGTGCTATACAAGGAGGAAATCGTATGAATCTAACGAAAACTGTCCTCAAACGGCCGGTAACTACCCTGATGGTAATTTTGTGTTTGATTGTATTCGGCCTTACATCGGTGCTTTCTTCCAAGCTGGAATTGATTCCTCCTATGGATATGCCCATGCTGATTGTGTTTACCACATATCCGGGGGCCAGTCCGGATGATGTGGATGAGCTGGTCAGTCAGACCATTGAGGATGAGACAGGAACTTTAAACGGAATCAAAGGAGTTACCAGTGTTTCCAACGAGAATTATTCCATTGTGCTTTTGGAGTATGAATATGGAACGGACACCAGTGATGCTTATGATGACTTGAAAAAGAAGATGGATACCATTCAGGCCCAGCTTCCGGATGATGTACAGGACCCTGTGATCATGGAAATGAACATCAACGATATGGCCAGCATCACATTTGCAGTTAACAATGATTCACAGAGCAATCTGTACAATTATGTAAATGATACCATTGTGCCTGAGTTCGAGAAGCTTTCTTCCGTAGCCAGCGTGGATATCAGCGGCGGCCAGAAAGAATATATCAGTATTGAGCTGATTCCGGAAAAGCTGTCCCAATATCACTTAAGTATGAACAGCATCGCTTCCGCCATAGGGAGCGCGGATTTTACATACCCTGTAGGCGATACCCAGGTGGGCAAACAGAACCTGTCCATATCGGCAGGTGTTACTTATGACACCATGGAAAGTCTGAAAACCATTCCCATCATGGTGGGAGGCGGCAATATCATCTACCTGGAGGATGTAGCCAACATTCACTCGGCTTTGGAGGAAGCCAGCGGTATTGGTCGCTACAATGGCCGGGACACCATATCGGTGCAGATCAAGAAACAACAGAGCAGCAGTGATGTGGAGGTATCTCGTGATGCCATGAGAATCGCGGAGAGGCTGAAGGCAGCCGATGAGAATCTGGAGATGATTGTGGTAGACGACAACAGCGAGATGATAAAATCTTCCTTATCCTCCGTGCTGCAAACTATGGCTATGGCGGTTTTGGTTTCTATGGTGATTATATTCCTGTTTTTCGGAGACTTGAAGGCATCTCTGATCGTAGGTACCTCGATTCCCATATCCATTCTGGTAGCACTGATTTCCATGAGCGCCATGGGATTTTCATTAAATGTAATCACCTTAAGCAGCCTGGTGCTTGGTGTTGGTATGATGGTGGATAACTCCATCGTTGTGCTGGAAAGCTGTTTCCGCTCTACCAAGGGGGTTGGATTCAAGGAATATACGGATGCGGCGTTAAAAGGAAGCGAGACTGTACTTCAGTCCGTTTTCGGCGGAACCATGACTACCTGTGTGGTATTCCTGCCTCTGGCATTCCTGGCAGGACTGTCTGGACAGATGTTTAAACCTCTTGGATTTACCATTGTGTTCTGTATGCTGGCATCTCTGATTTCCGCCATGACCATTTTTCCCCTTTGATATACCATGTACCGGCCAAGGGAAAAGGTACATTCTCCTTTATCCGGGATGATTACAGGACTTCAGATCGGGTATA
>CAYWRB010000423.1:0-3092 GCA_964460025.1 uncultured Hungatella sp. | reverse complement strand
GGCCTGCTTACCTATATGGACGGAGAGGTCCTGATTCCTAATAAGGAATTGATGGACAAGTTTAAGGAGTTTCTTATGAGCAAGGAATCCATGGGGTATGTATATCGTCTGGCCAATGAGTCCAAAAGAATGCTGGCGGCGACATTGCGCGGGGATACAGGGGTTATGGCAGAGATTTTGGAATTTGCCCACAATACGGAATCGCCTATTTTTTCATACAACAGTGAAATTGAATTGTCAGCGGTAGTCAATCTGGTCTATCTGGCGGCCAGAGATAAATACCGTGTGGAGCGCGAAGACAAAGCAGGTAAAGGGTATGTGGATTTTATCTTTTACCCGGAACGGAAAAATGGGGACGCATTGATTTTGGAATTAAAGGTGGACAGTACGCCACAGGAGGCAATTAAACAGATTAAGGATAAGGGTTATGCGTTACGATTCAAGGGGAAAATAGGAGAAAAGCCAAAATATACGGGAAGGATTTTAGCTGTGGGAATCAGTTACAACACAAAGACGAAGGAGCATTTCTGCAAGGTGGAAGTGCTGTAGAATATTTTGCGATATAGAGTGATCCTTGGGCTTAGTAAAATTTTCGCAAATAATAAAGAGTATTCGCTGAGTAAAGCAGCCAATCAAATTGAACAAATCATTTATACATTCTTTTGGCGATGATGGCGATATAATAGGACAAAATCGAAGAGCCAGAAAGAATGTTGAGGGATATGCTTTCAGGCTCTTTGCAATATTTCAGAGTCAGCTTTAGCTGCGTTTTGCCAAATGAAACACAGCCAACAGTCCCCCATAACATAGACTCAGAACCCCGATATGAAGGGCAGTAGACACAAAGAGTCCAAACCCGTCAAACCCGTCCCAAAAAGAAAATACGGCATAATAAATTCCTATGGAGATGATCAGAAGAGCCACTGGCTTTACGATCATCTCTACTGCGTCCCAGGAAAAGGATACCAGGCGCTTTAGGGATGTCAGATGAAGAAAGGCAAGCAAAAGTTCACTGGCTAACATCCCCCAAAGATAGGCCATAATACCGAAACGCGGAATGCCTATGAGGACAAAGGCCAGGCGCAGAACCAGAGCGGTGATATTCTGGAGAAAGGTAGTGGTAGTTTTTCCAAGTCCATTAAGGATACTTCCCATAGTGGTAACCAGATACAAAAAAGGGCACAGCCACGCAAGAATCTGCATAAAGGTACCGGCGGAGGAATCCTTGAATACGCCGACGCCCAATTCCGCGCCGAATAAAGTGAAGACTCCGATACACAAAATTCCCATATATAAGCTGTAACGCAGGGAGACAGAGATGGTCTGGGCGATGCGGGATTCATTGCCGCCTGCCTGGGCTTCCGCAACTGTGGGAAGAAGGAGGACAGCCATAGAGTTGGTGATGGCGGAAGGGAAGAGGATAAAAGGCATAGCCATACCCGTCAGTACGCCATAGACACTGAATGCTTCTTCGGTGGATAAGCCGTAGGCCCCTAAGCTGTTGGGAATCCAGATCGCTTCCGCGCTGGAGAGGATGTTTAATACCAGGCGGTTGCCCATGAGAGGAAGTGCCAGGGTCATGAGCGGGACAGCGGTTTCACGAAAGGTATGTAAAGACGAAGCAGCAGAAGGCAGCCAGCCTTTAAGAGCCCGGAGTTTTGCTTGGCGGCGGGAAGTCTCCTGACAAGAAGAGGGCGTAAAGAGACAGAAGCAGAATACGGAAAAAAAGCAGGCAGCCAGTTCTCCGATCAGATGGCCGATTACAGCCAGTTCCACCGTAATCGCCTGTCCTTTTTCCACCAGAATATCGGCAATAAGAAATACGGCCGCCATACGGACAACCTGTTCCGCAACCTGTGCCAGGGAAGGAACCTGAGTTTTCTGCATTCCGTAGTAGTATCCGTTGATACAGGCATGAATGGCGGAAAACGGTATGGAGAAGGCCATAAAAGGAAGAAGGGGAGCGCATCGGTCTTCCAGAAGAATGTAATGAGCCAACGGACCAGAGAGACGGACAATGAAAGCTGCCAGCACGATTCCCATAGTCAGAGAAATCACAAGACCGGTTCGGAAAATCTGCTTTCCTTTTCCGGCATTGGCAGCGACAAAACGGGAGATGGCAGTCTGTATGGAACCGGCACATAGAGCGAAGCAGATCCCATAGATGGGGTGGACCATGTTAAATATGCCAAGACCTTGGGCTCCGATGGTGCGAGATAAAAATATGCGATAAAAAAAACCCAGAACCCTGGTGGCAAATCCTGTGAGGGTTAAAAGGAGGGTTCCGGTGATTAAGGTATGCTTTTTGAAAAAATCGGTCATGGAGGCTCCAAGGGAAATATATTGGTATAAAATATGTGAGAGAAGGCAGAGGTAGAACAGGAAGACAGGTATGGAATAATATTTCCCATTTCTTTAAAGGATCAGGGGGGAAGGATTCAGCTTGCGTCTTGTCCGTAATTTATATATAATATGATGAAAACTTGCGTTATCATATGGGAAATAAACAGAAGGGGAATCAAAACGATGAAAAAACACATTGCCCTGTTATTGGGACTGGCTTTTTTGATGGCATTAACAGGCTGCACCTATGCAGACAATACACAGCCGGAAAGGCCAAAACAGGAAGAAAGACAGGTAGAAGAAAGCGGAACAGAAGGAAAAGCAGCACAGTCAGGAGACATTGTGGTTCTATATACCAATGATGTTCATTGCGCCGTAGAGACAGATGAGGAATCCGGCATCCTGGGCTATGCTAAGATAGCGGCCATGAAGAAAGATCTGGAGGCAGACGGAAGCAGCACTCTCCTGGTAGATGCAGGCGATGCGATCCAGGGTTCCGCAATCGGTACCATGTCCAATGGAGAGTATATCATAGAGGTCATGAACCAGAGCGGATACGATCTGGCAGTTCCGGGGAACCATGAATTTGATTACGGAATGGAACAATTCCTGGATCTGGCCAAGAAAGCGGAATTTCCATACATAGCCTGTAACTTTATAGACAGCACAACCGATAAAACCGTATTTGACGGATTTGGGCGAGTAATTGATGGCCTGAGAAACGTTTTCAATTGGCGCAGTATTGGAGT
>CAYWRB010000422.1:1195-3095 GCA_964460025.1 uncultured Hungatella sp. | reverse complement strand
ACCATAGCTCCCTTGGCGGTTCTGGGTATGTTGGTTCTCCCCAGCACCGGATTAAATACAACAGCCCCGCTCATACGCATGACAACCAGGGCAAACAAAATCAGCATCTTCTATCAGCCTCCCGCAATAATTCCAAGCATCTGCCTGAAAAAATCCTGGAGCATATCCAAAATAGAACTTCCTAAAAATCCCATGACCACCAGTATGGAAATAAACTTGGGAACAAAGGTCAATGTCTGCTCGTTGATCTGGGTCGCCGCCTGGAAGATGGCGATCACCACGCCTACTACCATACTTGTCAAAAGAAACGGCATAGTCAGCCTGGTTGCCAGCAGAAAGGTGTGGTACATAATATCCAGCACTTCCGTCGTTGTCATATCTTTTTGTCTCCTTTCTTCCCTTGTCAAAATGGTCCTTCTCACTTATAAGCAGTGACAATACTTGAAAACAACAGTTCCCAGCCATCTACCGTGACAAAAAGCAGAAGCTTAAAAGGCATGGAAATCATGGCCGGAGGAAGCATAACCATACCCATGGACATCAATGTGGTGGAAACAATCACATCGATCAGAAGAAAGGGCAGGTAAAGCAAAAATCCGGCAGTAAATCCCCACTTCAACTCGCTGGTCATAAACGCCGGAACAACCACGGTCAAAGGATAATCCATCGTATTCTCCTGCACCTGGGTGCCGGACATATTCACAAAATTATCCAATGTACTCTTGTAAGTATTGCGCAGCATAAACTCCTTCAGAGGAACCACTGCTCTCTCTATGACTTCATCCTGACTGATTTCCTCCCGAATATACGGCTGATACGCATTTTCATTGATCTCATTGATCACCGGATTCATAATATACAACGTCAAAAACAGCGCTATGCCTACCAGCACCATGTTAGGCGGAGCCTGCTGGACGCCCATGGCATTTCTCGTAAAAGACAGGATGATAATGGTTCTGGTGAAAGAAGTCATCATCACCACAATGGAAGGCAGCAGCGCCACAAACGTAAGCAGGATAAGCAAATCCAAGACAGGAACATTCCCGCCATTTAACTGTGTCAGAAGGTCATTCATGTCTTTCCTCCCTTCTTTCCCTGATGGGGCGGCAGATACTTTTTCAGAACCTCCTGAAAAGGAATCTGTGGAGTACTGCCCGGAGATATCAGCTGTTCCTTGGGCCGGAAGTCTCCTTCCACCTCCGATAAAAGCTGGATCCCGGCCTGGCTGATACCGATCAGATAATGGTGCTCCCCCACTTCCAGAAGAAGGATTCTTCGATCCTGCCCTAACTGAATGTGCTCAAGTACCTTTATATTGCCGTCTCCGGAGGATTTCACCCACTGCTTTTTTAACAGTGTGGTACACCAATATGCCAGTGCCAGCACCCCCGCCACAGTAAGTATTGTACGAAATAGCAGTTGAAAATTATCCCACATCTTATAAGCTTTCCGGATTTAATTCCTTTGCCACAATCTCGGTGATACGGATACCAAAATTATCCTCTACTACAACGATATCGCCTCTGGCAATGCACTGACCGTTTACAAACAAATCAACCTGCTCGCCGGCCATCTTATCCAAAACAACCAGGGTACCCTGAGTAAACTCCAGAATATCCTTTACCAGCCTCTTGGTTCTTCCGATCTCCACGGAAATCTCCAGAGGCACCTTCATAAGCATCTCCTGGTTGGCCTTATCTTCTTCACCTTGTCCGGCATCATCCTGGATCGGCTGAGAACTTAAGGGTCTGATGATGGATCCGCCGGTATGGGAAGCCGGTGCGGATTCCTGAGGCTTCGGCGCCTTCATCATCTCCATCATCTGCATCTGGGTCTGCTGCATCTGATTAAGAAGCTGCAGCATCATAGGATCCATGCCCATAGGCGGATACGGATAGTA
>CAYWRB010000422.1:0-1095 GCA_964460025.1 uncultured Hungatella sp. | reverse complement strand
ATATCAAACGATTTGGGAGTCGATATATTGACAATTGTTCCTAAAAACTCTGACAGCGCCGTAGCAGAGGCCCCCATCATCTGGTTCATGACCTCGCAGATTGCACTGATATGAATCTCATCCAGTTCAGGGCTGATGTTGGCAGGATCCTCTCCCATCAATGTGCCTACTATGACACAGACATCCTCCCGGCGGAACATCATGATATTTCGGCCTTCCAGACCTTCAACATAGGCAATCTCAACACCGATGGCAGGCTCCAAGCGCTTAAATTCAAACTCTGCCCGAGTCTGAACACGAACCACAGGTGTTGTGATATTTACTTTTGTGCCCAGCATCGTAGAAACTGCTGTTGCCGAGGCGCCTAAACTGATGTTCATTATCTCGCCTATTGCATCCAGCTCCATCTCATTAAAACTGCTAGCGCCCATTTTTTATCGTTCTCCTTTATCCTTTATTCTTCCTGCGGCCGCCGGATATTATTTTCCAATCTCCAGGGCCTTCTGCGCCATCAGCTTCATTGCATTCAAAGCGGTAACATTGGCTTCATAAGATCTGGTGGCGGACATGCTGTCAACCGTCTCTTTCAACAAATCTACATTGGGCATCGTCACAAAGCCGCTTTCATCAGCGTCCGGATGGTTCGGGTTATACACCTGCATCATCTCCCGATCATCCTCGACTACACCGGCTACACGGACTCCTGCGTTCCTGCCGGTAAACCCAAGCCCCTTGGATGCATTGCGGAGAGCCTGCTTGAAAGAATTTGCTCCATAGCTTTCAAAGACAACATCTTTCCTGCGGTAGGCTCCGCCTCTCTCTGTTCTGGTGGTATCAATATTTGCAATATTTTCTGCGGCAATATCCATTCTGATACGCTGAGCGCTTAAGCCCGACGCACTGATATCAAATGAGCTTAAAAAAGCCATGGTCTCTTCTTACCTCCCGCATTAATTTCCCAAAATCGTGTTGACGGTCTGGACAATACGTTCCGCATTGAAAGGCTTTACAATAAAATCTTTTGCGCCGGATTTGATGGCATCAACAACCATTCCCTCCTGGCCCATTGCAGTACACATAACAATCTTGGCGTTG
>CAYWRB010000421.1:0-3108 GCA_964460025.1 uncultured Hungatella sp. | reverse complement strand
GGTCTCCACCATATGCACCGGGATCCTGATGGTTCTGGACTGGTCGGCAATGGCCCTGGTAATCGCCTGCCGGATCCACCAGGTCGCATAGGTACTGAACTTATACCCCTTCCTGTAATCAAATTTATCCACAGCCTTAATAAGCCCCAGATTCCCCTCCTGAATCAGATCCAGAAACTGCATACCGCGCCCTGCATACCGCTTGGCAATGCTTACCACCAGCCTTAAGTTGGTCTCCGCCAGCCTCTTCTTGGCTTCCTCATCCCCGGCCTCGATCCGTTTGGCCAGTTGGATCTCCTCTTCCGGAGATAAAAGGGGAATCTTCCCAATATCTTTTAGATACATACGGACCGGGTCATCCACTCCGACCCCGTCCGGGACTGTAAGCTCAATCTGTTCCAGATCAATGTCTTCATCAAACAGCTCTTCCGTCTCAAGTTCTATATCATCATTTCCTATATGCAGGATATCCACCTTATTCGCATCCAGAAAGTCAAAGACCACATCCCATTTCTCAGAATCCAAATGGTCCCCTGAGAAAAAATCCAGAACCTCCTGCTCTTCCAGAACATTCTTTTTCTTCTTTGCCTCCGCCAGAAGCAGCGGAAGCTTCTCTTCAAATCCCAATACCTTTTCGTCCATAAGTCCTACCTTTCCGTAGCCTGCCTATAGTTTTCCCCTGCTGAAAAGAAATATTCGTAACAGTGAAGGCATCTGACATTTATAAGGTTATATCGCCCGGCTTTAAGTTTTTAAGGGCACTTTGAGCCTGAATAAGCTGCTGCAGCTGACCGATGTCGGACGCCGCCCGGATTGCCTGGTCCAGACTGTTCTTTTTTACCTTGATCACCGTCTCGGCAAACGCTTTTTTCTGTTCCTCATTGTTCAGTGATTCTTTTAAGCTGGCATTAAAAAGTCCGGCCACCTCTTTGTACTGTGCCTCGTCATTAATAAAGTGATTCAGGATCCCGGCAGGATTTATTTCACCGGCCTTAAAATTTTCAAACACCATCTGAGCCACCTGATGATACAGTTCCTCCCTGAAATCCTCAGGGGTGATGATCCCCTTGATTTTATCGAAAAGATCAGGATTTTCAATCAGCCAGGTAAGAAGAAGCCTCTGGGAACGTTTCACCCCATCCTCCTTCTCTTTCTTCTTTTCCCGGAAAGCAGGCTCTCTCCTCTGCTCCATATCCGCCGGACTCTCCCCAGAATAGCGAAGGCTTACCCGGCCAACCAGCTGTTTCAAATCCTGATAATTAATAAAATATTCTCTGGATACGGCCTGAATGTAAGTATCCCTTTCTAAAGCGTCGGAAAAGCTTAAAAGCTTCCGGGCCACCTGGTGATAAAATGCGGTCTTCTGTTCCGGATCCTCAAAATGGAATTGCTGCTTTAACACGTCGATCTCAAAAAGGAAACTGTTTCTTGCTGCTTCTATCCTCTCCCGAAATGCATCCGCTCCCAGGTTTTTTATAAACTCGTCAGGATCTTTATATGGCTGCATGTTCAGGACCTTGCAGGAGATCCCCGCCTCTTTCAGGATGGGAATGGCCCTTAAAGCCGCCTTGACTCCCGCATTGTCGCTGTCATAGGTCAATATCACCTGATCCGTATACCGTTTCAAAATGGTCCCGTGCTGGCTGGTAAAAGCGGTTCCCAAGGAAGCCACCGCATTGGTAAAGCCGGCCTGGTGAAGGGCAATCACGTCCATATATCCCTCACAGACCAGCATGAATTTCTCCCTGGTGGTTCTGGCATAGTTAAGCCCATATAGATTCCTGCTTTTGTCAAACAGCCTGGTCTCCGGTGAGTTTAAATATTTCGGCATTCCGTCTCCCATGACCCGTCCGCCAAAGCCGATGACCCGGTTATTGATATCCATAATGGGAAACATGACCCGGTTCCAAAATTTGTCATGACTTCCCCGTTCTTCGATGGTCACAAGCCCTGTCTGAGCCAAAATCTGATCGGAATAATGCCGGCTTTTCAGATACCGGTACAGATCATCGCTGGTCTTGTTGGAAAACCCCAGACCAAACCTTCTGATAGTATCATCCTTTAGCTTCCGGCCGGTCAGATACTCATAAGCCTGCTTCCCCTGAGGCTGTTTCAACTGAAAATAGAAATAGTTGGCTGCCAGCTTGTTAATCTCCAAAAGGGTAACCCGAAGCTCTGCCTGGGCTTTCGCCTCAGAAGACTCTTCTTTCTTGGGAAGTTCCATTCCCACCCGGTCCGCCAGATATTCCAGCGCCTCCTGAAAAGAGTAATTCTCATACTCCATCACAAAGGTAATCACATTTCCTCCTGCTCCGCAGCCGAAACAGTAGTACATCTGTTTGTCAGGGGACACGGAAAAAGACGGGGATTTCTCATTGTGAAAAGGACAGAGCCCAAAATAATTGCTTCCCCGCTTCTGCATTTTCACATAACCGGATACCACATCCACGATATTGTTTCTGCTTCGTACCTCTTCTACGATCTCCTCCGAATAAAACATCTGTCCCTCCTACAGTACCTTCCACGCTTTTGGAACAAACAGTTCTTCAAACTTGTCAATGGCATAGACATCACTCATGCCGGCTATGTAATCACACACCACCCGTTCTTTTGTCTCCTTTTTTTCTTCCATCATCCTTAAGTATTCCAGAGGGAGCTTGTCCTCATGCTCCATATAGTATTCATATAATGCACGAATCAGCTGCTGAGCCTTTCCCTCCTCTGCCTTGGCGATGCCGCCGCTGTATACATGGTCAAACATCCAGGTCCGAAGCCCCATCATAGCCTCCTCCATTCCGGGAGACATAAGGATGACCGGTTTGTCCAGACTTTGACTGATAATGTCGTGAACCATATTGTTCAGCCTGTCCCGTACGCTGTGCCCCAAAATATCCGTATATCCTTTTGGCAGATCCCCCTCCATAAAAATCTTTGCACGAATTGCATCATCAATATCATGATTGATATACGCAATCTTATCCGCAAGGCGGACAATACACCCTTCCAGAGTAGAAGGATGTCCGGAGGTTCTGTGGTTCAAAATTCCGTCGCGGACCTCCTTGGTCAGATTCAGCCCCCTTCCGTCCTTTTCCAGCACCTCCACCACCC
>CAYWRB010000420.1:0-3118 GCA_964460025.1 uncultured Hungatella sp. | reverse complement strand
TATCCTCCAATGCCCGAATCAATTTCGGAAGCTGGCTCTCGAAAAACCGCCTTCCGGCACAGTTCCACCAGCCTGTCCATCCAGAAAGTCACCGTCCCCTTTAAAGCCTCCCTTTCCTCCGTCTTCACCATATAAGGACCACCCTTATACGGGCGAATATCCCGGCTGGGCAGAAATCCCCTGTTGGCATCCCGCACGCCCTCAAAGGGCTGTCCCTTCCAGTCCCTGTATGTCAGTCTCTTCCATCGGTTATGATACTGAACGATTGGAAAATAATATCTGGCCATCCTCTCAATGGCAAGGTTCCACTCCCGCTGCCATTCCCTGCTGTGATAAAATAAATCCGTTTCCAGGATCACCACCCTGGGCTTTTGCACAGACAGTACCTGTTTCAGCATGTAATAGGCCTCAACGGCCCTCTGTCCTGACTGGCTGCACACAAAAGAAGTAATGCCGTGCTCTTTCCACAGCACCATAGGAGAGATCGCAGAATGCCCTTCACTGTCCCCAAGAACAATCACATCCAGAGAACCCTCCGGTTCCGCCAAAACCCCTGCGGACGGAATATCCCTTCCCTCCATGCCAGCCTCTGCCGTATTGGACTTCGGAGCCGTCACCACAGACCCACCATGAAGGAGAAGCACAAATATCCCCCAGAACACCGCCGTTCTCCCCAGTCCCACCACTTTGTCCCTGTTCACAAAAACCACACACCTCCTGACGCTTCATCTCCAGAAAAAGCAATGCTCCGGCATGTACCGCCCCTTAAAAATTGTTACTGTTCGCCGTGGAATCTTCTTGTCCGGCTCTGTCGGCAAACTGCAGCTAAAAATTTGCGTAAATCAGATCCACCGGCACATACCCTTCCCCGTAAGCGCCAAACACACAGTTCCCAAACAAAACTCCATAATATACCCCCCATCTAAGAGGCAGAGGAAGCCTTCCAACCTCCTGCCGCACATCCCTTCCCCTCTCCTGAAGGATACTCACAAGAAACACCGCCCCAACCATTGCCCCGATTACCCCAAAATCCATCCGGTCCAGCCCCAGTTCCAAAAGGCTTCCGTCCCACAGCTGGGACAGCCGCCATCCCCTTATCATAGAACAGAACATCCGGATTCCCTGCCGGAGCCCTTCTGCCCGGAAAAACAGTTCTCCTGTGACCACCAGAATCCAGGTACGCAAAACCTGAACCCCGGCAAACACCACACGGTTTCCCATAGACGGATTTTTCGCTTTCCATCTCTCCACCCAGGGTTCCACTCCAACAGACAAAAAAATCAGCACGAAATAATACATTCCAAAAAACAGAAAGCTCCATCTTGGCCCATGCCACAGACCATTGCACAGCCATACCGGAAACAAGGCGCCTGCCGACACTCCAAGCCTTGCCAGGTGCCGCAGCCCTTTCCCGGACAATTTTCTGCCAAATCCCCTTAAAGCCGGAGACATGGATATAGGGTAAAACATATAATCCTTAAACCAGGCTCCCAGCGTAATATGCCACCGCCTCCAGAACTCCGGCACAGTCTTAGAAAAAAAGGGCTGACAAAAATTTTCCGGCAGACAAATCCCAAAGATTTCCCCGCTTCCCGCCACCATATCCATACATCCTGAAAACTCCATGTAAAGCTGGATTGTATAACAGCAGGCAGCGGCACCATATCCCAGATACTCCGGACAGAATTAAAATTAGCAGCCGCCTGAATCAAAACACGGTCTTCCAAAGCAGATCTCCTCCTTCATCCTGTACTGTTCCAAACTTCCCCTGTCTATCTTTCCGTTTTTATTGAGAGGCATCAATTTTAACCGGATAAACTCATTGGGACACATATATGCCGGAAGCCGTTCCTTTCCCAGCCTGCGCAGCCCTTCCGGTGAGACGGTTCCCACATAGTAGGCGGTCAATCTCTTTGTGCGGGAATCAAACAGACAGCACACTCTGTCTATCCCTTCCATACACCCCAGTTCCCATTCCACCTCTTCCAGTTCAATCCGGTGTCCCATTCTCTTGACCTGATGATCCGTCCTCCCGTCAAAACACAGCTGCCGTTTTTCATCATAATGTCCCATATCCCCGGTGCGGTAAACCATCCCTCCCCCCGGCTTTCCAAAAACATTCCTCACAAACCGTTTCTCAGTCTCCTTCTTATTGCGGTAATATCCCGAAGACAGCGCTTTTCCGCCCACACAGATTTCCCCGGTCACGCCAACCTCCTCAATCCTTTGGTTTCTCTCATCCAACAAAAAAACCTCCCGGTTGGAAAAGGGCCTTCCAATGGGAATCCACCCTTCCTTCGTCCCGTCCACACGGTAATAAGTACAGTTGCAGGTAATCTCCGTAGGGCCATACAGATTCACAAACTCCGTCCCAGGCAGTGCCTCTCTCCAAAGCTTCAGATGACGACAGGGCATAACCTCTCCGCTGAAGAAAATCTTCCGGATCCCTTTGGGAACCCTGTATTCCAGCCCTCTGGCAGCAGACACCACACACAGGGCAGAGGCGGCCCAGATCAGAACCGTCACCTGATTTTCACAGAGATAATCAAGCAATGCCGGCGGCGTGGCAAACATGACGCCGGGGATCAGCACCAGCCTGGCCCCGCAGAAAACAGAAACCAGCAGATCCTTCACCGAGACATCAAAATCAAAGGGCGCCTGGTTTCCGATAACATCCTGGGGACTAAAAGAAAAGGTATGGATAAATTCCTCCCCAAACTCCACCGCAGCCCCTCCGCTGACTGTCACCAATTTGGGAACCCCTGTGGAGCCCGATGTAAACATCCCGTACAGATAATCCTCCGGCCTTATCTGCATCCGGTAAAATCCAAGCACCTCCATGTCAGCCTCTTCCTCCATAAGCTCCTCAAACCGCAAAACCATTCCCTCAACCCCAGCTTCCAGAAGCTGCTTTGCCAAAATCCCTTCCGCAATCACCACATCACTGTCCAGAAACTTAAGACGCTCTTTTATCCGTTTTATCGGAAGCTCTGGATTCATATACACGTAAAAACAACCGGCATATACCGCACCCAAAAACACCCCAATGGTCTCAGCCCGTTTCTCCATAAAAACCGGCACAGGACTCCTCTGCCTGCATACCCTTGTAAGGAAGCTC
>CAYWRB010000419.1:0-3134 GCA_964460025.1 uncultured Hungatella sp. | reverse complement strand
TTTTCACTGATCCAATATTTATAATATCTCCCACTCCACTTCGCTCATGTGTGTCCTCCTGAAGCTTTCCACCCCGATATGATGTATAGGGCCTGCTGCCAGATATTGCTCATAATACGCTCGAAATTTCTTATTCCTGCTCTGATGCCTGAGAGATCTCATTGCCCTGGCCTCTATCTGCCTTGCCCTCTCAACTCCCACCCCAAGACTCTGACCAACCTCTTTCAGCGTCATGCCGTACCTGTACCGCAGTTTAACCGCCTCCGGAAGATTGCCCGAAAGGTTTTCAACTGCAATCCATAGTTCGCGCCCCATATCTACAGCATCCAGCTTCTTTATAGAATCCTCTTCCAGCTCCTCACCTGAAGCCACCAGATCATACAGCGTGATATCTTCATCCTCCCCCGCTACTGGCTCGCTCAGGCTTGAAATCTGCCCCATTCTGACACTTTTCTTTATTTCCTGAAGCTTTTCCCATTCTACACCAAGAAGGGCACATAGAGCCCTGTCAGAGGGGAACACTCCATATTCTCTCTGGTACTCCTTCACTACCCGGTTGTATTTGTCTATCCATTCCCTTGCATGTACCGGGATCCGCACAACACCGCCGCAGTTATCTATGTACCGCTTCATAGCCTGCTTGATCCAAAAGGCAGCATAATTGATAAACGGAACACCTTTATCAGGATCGTACTGCCTCACGGCTTCACACAGCCCGATATAGCCTTCCTGCTTCAGATCGTCCAGCTCTGTACAGCCTTGGTACTTCATGGCCAGTTTTGCAATAAAACCTTCTGTCTGCTGCCATAGCTCGAGCATGTTCCCCGCTTCATCCTCTCCGGCTCTTATCCGGGCAACTAACTGTTCATTCGTCATGATCATACCGCCTTTCATGCAAAATACCCCGGACAATCCAAAGGAGAAAAGAAAGCCCGGGATATTTTTCTAGATTTTTAGAAAATGTCATGTTTTAAGCCGCCAAAATTTCCGCACCTTCATATTGCAATAAAAATTGTCCAAATATCGGATTAACCAAAGTCAAAAGTCATAGGCATTGACTTTTGAAACTTAAACAAAATCGACGAAAATCTCACAGATGAGGGCAGCGCATGTATTCCTCGGCATATTACGCTGTATACCTTGGAGTCTTCCCTCCAGTTAACTGATTAACCGGTACTGGTGAAGTGCCTTTATGGACCATTATTGAACCAGGTTCTTTTGTTGGCTTATCCTTTGTTGTATTTTCCTTATCCGGTAAACTCTCCCCGTAATGAATCCGCTGTCTTTCATCCGCATTAACCGCGCGGCTCAATGTTGCATCAGGATGATTAATACTAAGGTCCTCATTTAACTCGTTTACAATCGCAAAATACCCGCTGCCATAATAAAAATATTCTTTATTGCCGGTTACCGCATTCCATCCGGGCAGGTCAACAAGCCCGATATTAATCTTCGAATTGATGATATTCCGGATACTCGCAAAAGCATTCAACTGTTTCTTTACGGTAATACGGTTCTCAATTAACTCAAAGTATGGATTGTGTGTTTCACGCATAACCTCATATATCCTACTGACAGCCAGATCATCCTTGTTATCCTCTGCATACATCTGGATCATGGCCATGATCTCAATCTTTCCCATATGACCGCTCCGAAGCAATTCAAGATTGGAACTCAACGCCGCCTGATAGTCGCTTGAGTTCATTCGTATTTTTGCCGCTCGTACATAAAACGCTGTATAATCCGCCTCCCGGTCATTAACAATCTTAAGCATATCCTCCCGGTATTTGTCTGTTGCACTTATAAACGTCTTACGATCCTCTACAATACTCTCCCTTTTCCCCTCGTCTGTCAGTTTTTCGGATGCCATTGTCTCACGTCTTGCCTCACGGAGTTCATCTGCTTCCCTTGCCGCTTTCCCGAACAGCTCCAATAACTTTGATTTTTCATTCATCCTGTCTATCCCCTTTCCACTGATACATTAACCGCGCTGTTACCTTTTTGCGTCTGCTCTACCCGATAACTCACCTTTTGTCCGGGTTCCAGTAATCGAAAACCTTTCATCAGGATATTGCTCTGGTGCACAAACACATCCTCGCCATTGTTTCCGGTAATAAACCCATAACCTTTTACTGGATCAAACCACTTTACTACGCCATTTTGCATTTCTTCACTGCTCCTTTCCTGTTCTGTTACGTACCGCTTTTCCTCATTTTAAGCAAAAAGAAGGTGCGGAAATAACAGATCGTGGATTCCACGAAATGCCATTCCCACACCCTGAGGTTTCCGGCTGCTGCCGGGGTACTTGTCTATATGCTGTATAACGATTATATCAAATCAAATGGAATTATACAAGATGACTGGGCTTTTTTCTCTGTATGATCCGGTATTCATCCTGTGCCTCCATAAGCTTTATAAGGAGCCTTATATACTTTTTCTCCCTCATGTATCTTGGACGCTCTACATTGCAGAAAGCTGTCATATCCACCGTTCCGAAATAAACTAACATTTACTAACATGTACCGTTCCGAAAAACTCTAACATTTTCTAACATGTGATTGGGAGTGCAAGACCGAAATATCCTTGTAAAATCAGGCTTCACGACGTTCGGAACGTTCGGTAACGCTGCGTTACTTTTCGGAGCGTTTCGTTACCGTTCCAATCATGGCCAACCGCTCTCCATCCACTCTGATGTATGCTTTCCTGTATTTCCCTTCCCTGTTCTTTGATACCTTTTTACTCCCCAATGCAGGAGAGAGCAGCTGAATCACTCCGGCCAGCTCCTTATCCGTGGTGTATGAAATTTTGATTTTTACGCTCATTTTGCCACTTTCCTGCCTCTCAGTCCGCTATTGATAAATTTTATATGTACGATTGCATAGATACGTTCCAGATCCCGTTCATCGTTAATCTCTTCAAGCATTTTTCTGATATGCTTCTTATACTGTTCTGGTGTCATTGTTCTCCTCCTTTGAAGTTAAAAGTTGCTAAATGCAACTCTGGCGTCATTGTTTTACTCCATTCGTTTGTTTTGTAGGTCTGCTCTGCACACTTTTCCCCTTCGTTTGTTTTTGCTGGTTTGCTTTACCCTGCCTCATGCCGGCGATCATAGAAACAATGAAACCAACCTCTTT
>CAYWRB010000418.1:0-3136 GCA_964460025.1 uncultured Hungatella sp. | reverse complement strand
TCACAAAATCAAAATCAGCGCCCCGGTAATCGCCACAATACTGATGACAATGGTCAAAGAATTTATGGCGCTTGACAGTTCTACATCTCCGCCGATTTTCCCGGTAAACGCAGGACTGACAGAAGAAACCGGTGCCAGCACCACAATCGCCAATGCCTGCCGGACCTCCAGAGAAAAGGGCAGCAGAAAGAAAAATCCTAAGGAAAATGCAAATGCAATTCCGTAACGGATTACAAGAATCTTCAGAATCTCCGCCATTTTTTCCTTATCCATGCGGATTTCAAACCCGATTCCAATCATCAACAATGCCAAAAATGCATTGGCGCCTCCTGCTGTCTCCGCAAACAGTATCACCACATTAGGCAGCCTCAGATGCAGGGCCGCCAAAAGAGTCATGATCACATAGGCATCAAACGGAACCGAAGATACCAGAGTCCGCAAAACTGTCCTGACAGAACCGGAACCGTTCTCATTCCCTCCGTTCACCGTACTGGCCAGGCTGAACGTAACCCCGGTACACATAACGGAATTCCCGGCATCAAACAGGCTGGTTGCGGCAAAACCCACAGGCCCTAAAAAACTCTGGACAAAGGGCATGGTAAAATTGCCGATGTTGTATCCTGTCAGATTCAACATGTCAAATGCCTTCTGCTTTCCGGATTTTGTCAGGTTTATACCGTAGGCAATCGCCAGAAGTATCCCATTGCAGACCAGCCCCAGCACACACAGAATCAGCATAGAGCGTTCCATGCTGATTTTACTGAAATTCGCTACAATGGCTGCCGGCAGTGTAATCTTAATAACAATCTTCGATAAGAGGTAAAAATCCTTGGCATGAAAAAACCCGGCCCGCTTCAGCCCATATCCCATGGCTATAATGGCTATAAAAGCCAGCGCTTTCATCAGAACCTCTGCTATCCCTGCCATGATGCCCTCCCTCTCACATAACATGTTATCCTTTTCTTCCGATGCATCATCTTTTGTCTCCCATAACACCGTTCTCCGGAATTACTGTTTAATAGGGAGTCCGGCAAGCCGGACTCCCCCTTTTCCTGCACATCTCATATCTGTGCTTTCAGCCATACGGCCTTATTTCACTTTACTTCCACGCTCCAGCCCTTTGGTCCTTCAATCTTTCCTAACTGAATTCCAGTGATGGTATCATATAATTTCTGGGTCAGCTCTCCGATCTTGCCGCCGCCGATTGCCATTCTCTCTTCCTCATACCGCAGTTCTCCCACAGGAGAGACAACCGCTGCCGTACCGGTGCCAAAGCACTCTTCCATAGCGCCGGACTCTGCCGCCGCAACCACTTCATCCACGGAGATCACTTTCTCCTCCACAGGAACTCCCCATTCCCTGCACAGAGCGATGACAGAATCTCTGGTTACGCCCGGAAGAATACTGCCGTTTAACTTCGGTGTCACTACGGTGCCGTTAATCTTAAAGAAGATATTCATGGCCCCTACTTCCTCAATATATTTCCGATGAACACCGTCCAGCCACAGTACTTGGGAATATCCCTCATCATGGGCCTTTACCTGGGAAGCCAGAGAAGCCACATAGTTTCCGCCTGTCTTGGCCTCGCCGATACCGCCCTTAACTGCCCGTACGTATTCATCCTCAATCCAGATTTTTACCGGATCCAGCCCGCTTGCATAATAGGCGCCTACCGGAGACAGAATGATCATGAACTTATACGTATGAGACGGCCTTACCCCTAAGAACGGGTCTGTGGCAATCACAAAGGGCCGAATGTACAAGGAGGTTCCCGGCTTCTTAGGAATCCAGTCCTTGTCCACACTTACCACGGTTTTCAAAGCCTCTAAGAAAATATCCTCTGGTATATCCGGAATGCACAGCCTGCGGTTGCTTCGGTTGGCTCTCTCAATATTTTTGTTGGGACGAAACAGAAGCACTCTGTCATCTTCTGTCTTATAAGCCTTCAAGCCCTCAAACATCTCCTGGCCGTAATGGAATACCATACAGGATGGCTCTAACTCTAATTTATGATATGGTACCACCCTGGGGTCATACCAGCCCTTTCCCTCCTCATAATCCATCTCAAACATATGGTCGGTAAAAATCGTACCAAATACTAACGGATTATCCTGTCCTGGCTTTTGTTTTGGATTTGTTGTTTTCTCAATTCTGATTGCTTCCATAATTGGTTCTCCCTTCCCTCTGCCAGTGTTTTGCCTCCCTCATACTTTCATGTACTCAAACAGCCCCATACCGATTTAGGCCGCCGCCATGAATCGTTCAGTAAATGGACGAGGCAAGGCACTTATATGAACTCCATAAATTTATATCCCATTATGTGTCAAAAAGCACCATCTGTCAATCTTTTTTTATTCTCATCCGAAAATCTCCGTCCGCCGGACAGTCATGCCGCCTCCTTCCATAGAAACAGCAGAAACCATCTTTTCTTCACACAAATGCGGCACTAAGCGTCTGTCTCCCAAACACCTGGTGCCGCAGGATTCTAAATACATAAAGGTTTAGAAATGGGTATCCCAAAGTCCGCAGAAACTGTCAATGGGATCCTCTCCCACAAAAGTTTGTGCTCCGCCTGTCAGCTTCTCCACCACCACATCCATGGTCAGATTGTTGGTATCATAAGCGTTGATAAAGGTCCGCACCTGGGGCATATCCACCATAATGGTAGGATGTCCCATATTCAGGGCAATAACAGGAACCTCATGGACATACCACGGAATCTCTCCGCCGCCCTTGGTCATGCCCCAGCCCGGACGGGCCACTGCCTGGAACCCTCCTGCCACGTCACAGAGAGTAATGATCAGATCCTGCCTGGCTGCAAACTCACTGATGGTGTCCTTGCCTGCAAAATACAGATTGATGTCCGGCTTGCCGCCTTCCGCCATCTGTTTTTTCATCTTCTCAAGAGGACTCTCGTAGATAAATACCTGGAATCCCTTGGCTTCCAGCTTCTCCTTAAGCCTCTCTGCCGGTGATTTTCCGGAACCGTTTCTGGCCGCCAACAGTGCGCCCATTCCGCCGGCTTCCACTCCTTTTACGTATACAATCATGATTTTCTTATACTTTTCAGGAGTAAGGGGCAGTACATCCTTGTCCAGATATTTCACTAATACCGTGCCCTTTTCCGAGATTTCCC
>CAYWRB010000417.1:0-3139 GCA_964460025.1 uncultured Hungatella sp. | reverse complement strand
CCATTTTATTTCTTTCTCCCAACATCTCCTAATATCGGAAAGTTTGCGGAATCCTTGTATTGGGTTTCCATAGTCATCACAAGCGCAATATCGTATATTCCCATAGCCGCGTCTAATTCTGATTATAGTAATTTCGTTCATATCTATGTCCTCCCTATGCAAACCGCATCTGTCCGTCTACCTCCATTACGGAATTCCTAATCTGCCAGATCGGCTGCCTCTCTCCAACCTTTAAATAACCACAGTTTGCCTCTACCAGTTTCTGTGCCATGACTGGTACTACACTGTTACCAATCCTGGCCACCTGCTTACTGACCGGATATCTGTTACCGTTATAGTCCCTGTCTATGATGTAATCCTTTGGAAATCCCTGCAGCCGTTTCAGTTCTTCCGGTTTTAACATACGGAGGAATATATCCGCTATGACGTATCTCTCACCTTCAATCTCAATTACCACGTTTACAAGCCCGAACCTGTCTTTTGTAGTTATCGTACCAAGCGGTGTATTCAGATCCTGCCCACATCCGGTTCCGTAGTATTTAATCAGAAATGCTGATACCAAACCAAAGTGTCCTGGTGATGTCGTAATTGTGTGGATAGGACCGTCGCATCCCTGTCCTATCCCGGTCTTATAGTATTTGGTGATAAAGGCTGTCACCATACCATAACGGTTACTGGTATCTATGGTCTTAATCGGTTCCGTTAAAAGCTGTCCCCTTGCATCTCCTGGCTTTGTTTCTCCATGATATTGGATGAGAAAACTCATGGCGTCTTTATCCGGCACGATATATGGATGCGGATTTTCGACTACATATTTTCGGATACCGTTCGCGATTCTGGACTGAGTGGCATCTGCAAGGGGCTTATTCCTGCCGAATATGGAGCTCCCTATATCTGTCCAGTCAATATAATTTCCGCATGCCTCCCATTTCCAATGAAGCACGTCCCCGTATCTGCTGTGTGTTGGCTCCGGCCAGACAATATCCTTTCCGTCTCTCCGGAATACTGCATACCACCGCTTTCGCGTTGTAGGCGCCCCGTAATCGGCTGCCACAAGCTCCCTGCTGTCAAAGACATAGCCCAGAGATTTCATAGTCGTGACAAACTTCTTATAATCTTCCCCTTTCCTCTCCGGTACCGGATGCCCCGTAGCATCCAACGGGCCCCACTGCTGTATCTCCTCCACATTTTCCATGATAATTACATCTGGCAGAAGAACCTTTGCATGTTTATATACCGCCCATGGAAGGATGCGGAGGCCGTGTTTCCTGGGCTGTCCGCCTTTGGCCTTACTGTGGCTTGTACAGTCCGGGCTTGCCCACATCAGAGACACAGAGCGGCCCTTTACATATTTCTGCAGGTCAACCTTAAAGATATCTTCTGTCAGATGCAGGCTGTCCGGATGATTCACCTTATGCATCCTGATTGCCTCCGGATCATGATTTACCGCTATGTCTACTGACCTGCCTAAGGCCATTTCTATTCCGACCGATGCACCGCCACCACCGGCAAAGCAGTCTATAATCAAATCATCCTTCATGACATCGCCTCCGGAAAGTCCTTAAAACTCATTTGTCCATCTATATTCTTCTTTTTGTCCCGATCAGCCATAAGTCTTTCTGTCTTATACTGATTATATTTCGCACGATATTTGTAGCTTTTCCCAAATACGTTCCATGCAGCCTTTACTATGTTTGGTTCATATGGTCGGATTATTTCCAGGTCATCAGCTGCTTTATAGGATATCGGACAGCCACAACACCCGGTTCTTGTAAGGCCGTATACCTCATATGCATCAGAATATCTGATTCCATAGTATTCTTTATACCAGGCCTTGTCTGCGTCAGATACATAATACAGCGGACGTAAACGGTATTGTCCTTCTCTCGTTTCTGTGAAGCATAGCGCTGTGTTATCTTTACGGGGTACGGACCTCATGCCTCCCTCTTCTCGGCGTTCTCCTGTAATTATCATTTCAAAGTCTTTCTGTACAGCGTGTGCGACCTGCTTTTTGCAATAATCACAGCATTTCGCACTGATCTGAAAATCCGGTGGATTCTCACCAATAAAATCGAGCATGTACTTAGAACTGTCAATCACAAGTTGAATATTGGGCCTTGGCTCCCCTACAGAATTACAACAGCACAAAAAATTAATCACGCTTTCACATTTTGGATATCTCTCTCTTAACTCTTTCCTCTTTGCTGCTTTATCCTCTGCCTTCTTGTACTCCTGTGAAATAGACAACGGAATCTCTTTCTTTTGCCATTCCTCCAATCCTGCGGACATGATTTTTGAAACAAATGGTATTCCATATTTTCTGGACGCTGTCACAATGCCTGTTTTGGGCCGGTGTACTGCGATTTTTACCCCATACTTCTCTGCTGTTGATTCTACATGATCCTTTGTAGCTTTCATCTCCAAACCAGTATTGAAAAACACATATTCAACAGGAGGAAGACGAAACACCATCCGAACTCTTTCAATAAGGTCAATTAAGATATCACTGTCAGATCCGCCAGAATAGGAACATATTGCCCTTGGATGTTCCCGCAAACGCTTAGCAATAATACTTTCAATTGCCCGAAATTTTTCTGGTGCTGAAAAATCTGCATAATCAGGTCTTTCCGTATAAACTTTACTTTTATAAGTTTCTTTCATTTTTCAAGAAGCCCGTGTACACGTCACCCCGGCCGGAGGCTGGCTCCTTTCTACAAATCTTTAAATCCCTGCCAATGGTCTTTACTTTACTTGTTCAAACACAAGATAATACATCTCTTCCTCCATCCGCCATATTTCTTTAAGCACTCTTTGGCTTTTTCCTCTGTCTCAAATATCTTTGGCTCCCCATCACTGCCAAGGAGATACCCCAGATGATTTAAAACATGCCTTCCTACTATGACTCCCACTGCCTTTTCAAACTCTCCTCTAATTCCCACGCAAGTTCAAGTGCATCAAAGATATCTACAAATGTCTTATACTCTTCTGTCTTGGTCATCTCCAAAAATCTGTTTAAGGAATAACCTTCCCTGCAGAACTCTTTCACTACAGCCTTAGCTGCGTCCATTTCAGATATTTTATCCGGATGGTGAATAAAAATCGCCCTTCCGGTTGCCGGATCAACTATGTATACTGTGTC
>CAYWRB010000416.1:219-3143 GCA_964460025.1 uncultured Hungatella sp. | reverse complement strand
ATAAGGCGCTAAAAGACAGCGCCTAAGTACCGACGGTCTTCAAGTACCCTGGAGAGAATAATATCACGCCCTCTCCGGGCTACGTTATCTCGGATAGCCTAACATTAACTAACTGACATTGATTTAGCCTTCCATATTAATCAAAGTTTCAGGCTTAACTGTTTATAAAATAACTTTAAAAGGGGGTTTTCATTTAATGAACATATTGGACTTAAGCGGTCTTTGGGCATATAAAACCGACGAGGATGACCGTGGTATCACAGACAGGTATTACGCAGAGACCTTTGAATCCGATGGCTTCAGGCTGCCGGGTTCAACCTGCGACAACCATGTTGGAAGAAAACAGGAGTATTATCAGGAAATCACGAAAGAGGCCGTGCGTGCCCCACGTGAACGCTATGAGTACGTAGGCGTGCTCTGGCTGCAGCGTGAAATTGATATTCCCAGCCAGATGGAAGGAACCTGCGTCCGCCTGTTTCTTGAACGGGTCAACATCGCATCCGACCTCTGGCTTGACGACGAAAAAATCGACCGGCAGATTATCGAACTGTCAGCGCCTCATATATACAATCTTACAGGACGGATTACTGCCGGAAAACACAGGCTTACTCTTCGTATCGATAACCGCAATCTTCTTAATTTCGGAGATATGGCAAGCGGATACAGCATTGATACCCAGGGGCTATGGAACGGTGTCATCGGAAGAATCGAACTTCAATCTGAAAATTTGTTCCACATGGAGAACCTGCAAGTATATCCGGGGGAGAGTGGAATAAAAGTCCGGGTTACGGTGGCGTGTAATATCTGGAATCAGACCCACCGCTATCCTGTTGAAGTGGAAGTATACGTTACTTCCCCCGACGGCCACCCGCTTCCCTCAAAAAAATTCAGCCGGGTCATGTTTCATTCCAGACAGGTGGAATGTTTTGATTATGAGATGGACGATATCCGATTATGGAACGAATTTACGCCAAATCTGTATACCCTTACCGTAAAAGCCGTATCCCATGACAGCTGTGACGAAAAATCCCTCCGTTTCGGAATGAGAACCATAAAAACCGAGGGAAAGAAAATCCTTCTGAATCACAGACAAATTTCCCTGCGCGGCACCATCGATTGCGCCCAGTATCCCATCACAGGTTATCCGCCCTTTGACCTCAATCTTTGGCGTAAAAACTTCAGGATATTGAAGGATTACGGCCTGAATCACGTTCGTTTTCATGCCTGGTGCCCGCCGGAATGCGCCTTTGAAGCAGCAGATGAAATCGGCATTTACCTCTCCGTAGAGATGCCATTGTGGATTAACAAGGAAATCGCATCCCTTGAGTATGGCGATGACCCCATACATAACCAATATTACCCCAACGAAGCGCGCACCATCTCAAAGGTGTACGGCAACCACCCAAGTTTTATCATGTTTTCAAACGGCAACGAAACCATGGGAAATTTTGAGCTTCTGTCAGACATCACAAGACAAATCCGGGCCTATGACCCGCGCAGAATCTATACCGTCACCTCAAACTTTGACCATCCTGTTATGGACTGTGAAGACTACCTGTGCGCATTTGCGGCCTATGAAAACCCAATCCGAATACAGACCATGCATGATATTGTTGCCAGGCATACCTGCCTGGATTACTCAAAAGCAGTGGCAGATTCACCTGTACCGATTATTTCCTTTGAGGTGGGACAGTACTGTTCCTATCCGGACGTTGATATCTGCGAAAAATATACGGGCAACATGCTGCCGGTAAATTTTGACGTAATCAAAAAACACATGGTAAAAACAGGGATATATCCCCGCCTGAAAGAGTATATAGCCGCCTCCGGCGCCCTGGCGGTAAAGCTGTATAAAGAGGATATTGAGGCAGCACTGCGGACAGCAGATTTCGGAGGCTTTGAATTGTTATCCCTGGTTGATTACACCGGCCAGAGCACCGCCACAGTGGGAATCCTCAATATTTTCTTTGAGAGCAAAGGAATCACAACTCCCGACAACTTCAGGCGCTTCTGCAACCGTGTTGTCCCTCTGTTCAAAGCAAAGAGAATATTTAAAAATACGGATTTGCTTCTGGCAGACCTTGCCCTATATGACTATGGTATGGAGAAAATCTCCGCTCCCAGATTTCATCTGAAAATTTACAACGGCGATGAACTGTTTTATGAGAAAATTACCACGGAAAATCAGATATCAATTCCCCTGGACAGAATCAAAAAAGCTTCCATGCTGTCTGTTGTATTATCGGTTGAGGAATACGAGAATTCGTGGAACATTTACGTATATCCTCAGTGCGAGAACAGCCAGTCCGCCAGATTGATATCAACAGCCCCAGACCTTATGGAACTTATCCAGGACGGAGGCACCGGCATCATAACCGCTGACATGTTAAACAATCCTCTTGACGGCAGTTTTATTCCTGTGTTCTGGTCGCCTGTACACTTCCCCACAACTGCTCCAAGCGGGGAAATTATAGATTATACCCATCCGCTATTTGCGGATTTTCCCACAGAACAATATCCGGACTATCAGTGGAAAACTCTTTTAGACAATTCTAAAAACGCTGACCTTACAAATATAACAGGCCTGAAACCAATCGTTGAAGTTGTGCCCAACTTCTTTGACAGCAGACCAAGCTCACCATTATTTGAACTGCGTGTTGGCAAGGCGAAACTGCTGTTCTGCGGATTCGATTTAACCCAAACAGACCTGCCTACTATACAGCTGAAAAAATGCATTTATGATTACGTAAACTCCCCACATTTTCAGCCTCAATATATTGCAGATATGGAGACAATACACTCCTTATTCAAGCTATAACAACAATTTCCCAGTAACCCTCATGCTTTGCCAAAACATAAGGGTTCAGCTAACACTTGGTCATCCGGAATAACGCAGCTTGGAAAGGGAGTGATATTGTTTTCGA
>CAYWRB010000416.1:0-209 GCA_964460025.1 uncultured Hungatella sp. | reverse complement strand
GCCTCAATATATTGCAGATATGGAGACAATACACTCCTTATTCAAGCTATAACAGTAATTATATAAAATTAGAAAAGCCATTGACAAAAAATTTGTATTTGGTAGAATATTAGTAAAGGAGAGTCCTGCCAACAAGTGGACGTTCAAAAAGCGTTAGTGTCGCTGCGGTGACACTACATTCAAGGACTATGGCAACATAGTCCTTGAAC
>CAYWRB010000415.1:0-3147 GCA_964460025.1 uncultured Hungatella sp. | reverse complement strand
AGAAGCGTTTGACCCGAAAAATCTGACACCGGAGGAAATGTTAAAATACGAGATTGCCACGGAGCTGGGGCTTAGCGATAAAGTTTTGGAACATGGATGGAAGAGCCTGACGTCTAAAGAGAGCGGAAGGATCGGAGGATTGGTGACGAAGAAGAAACGGGAGATGAAGAGGGAGGCATTGGGGGAATTGTGAAAGGTCCGCTCTGAGAGGAAGTTGTGTTGCTTTCTCCTGGGCACGCTCGCGCTACGTGAAGGTCTACGCTCCGCTTCGGTCGTTGCTAAACAAGTGCCACTGGCACTTAGCAACGTAGCGGTACATAAGGCGCTAAAAGACAGCGCCTAAGTACCGACGGTCTTCAAGTACCCTGGAGAAAGCAACACAACTCCCTCTCAGAGCTACTTTATCTCGGATGTCAAACCAGGTGACATTTTTTAGTAAGTATGGTATAATCCTCCACAGATAGATTGACGCGTTTTGGCGGAGACTACCAGTGAGAATAAATTTTCCGTCGAAAGGCGGGGAAAGTGGAGGAAGATGGAATGAGCGAAAGCTGTAATCATGACTGCGGAAGCTGCGGAGAGAACTGCAGCAGCAGAACAGAGGAACAGACCAGTTTTCTGGAAAAATTACATCCGGCTAGTTCGGTGAAAAAGGTAATTGGAGTTGTCAGTGGAAAGGGCGGGGTGGGAAAATCTTTGGTGACCTCTCTTCTGGCTGTAAAGATGAATGCAAAGGGGTACAGGACTGCCATTTTGGATGCGGATATTACCGGTCCGTCCATACCTAAGGCTTTTGGTATCAGCGGTGATGTGGGTATGACCCAGATCGACGGAGCAAACTTGATGGTTCCGGCTGTTTCCAGTACAGGGATTCAGATTATATCTGCCAATCTTTTGCTGGACAATGACACGGATCCTGTGATTTGGAGAGGGCCGGTGATCGCCGGGGCTGTGAAGCAGTTCTGGAATGAGACGTTGTGGAAAGATATTGACTATATGTTTGTGGATATGCCTCCGGGAACAGGAGATGTTCCTCTTACGGTATTTCAGTCCCTGCCTGTGGACGGAATCGTCATTGTCACTTCCCCTCAGGAACTGGTGTCAATGATCGTGGGAAAAGCGGTGAATATGGCTAAGAAGATGGATATTCCGATTCTGGGTGTTGTAGAGAATATGAGTTACCTGGAATGCCCGGACTGCGGGAAGAAGATTGCGGTCTTTGGAGAAAGCCATATTGATGATGTGGCGGCAGAGTATGAGATTCCGGTTTTGGCTAAGATTCCGATTCAGCCTGAGACAGCTCGGATGGTGGATGAAGGTTCCATAGAATATCTGGAGGAAAGCTGGCTGGATGAGGCGGTGGCCAGTCTGGAGGCGTAGAGAGGGCGTCTGCCCTGTCTGTTGATACTAATGAGCAGGAGTGTGAAAGCAGCATGAAGATCAATATGAATCCCAACAGCGAGCTGGTACAGTCCGTTGTCCAGGTGCCGGATTTGGTCCAAGTGCCGGATCAGCTGGTTTCCATGGCCCATCAATTTCAGGAAGCGATGATGATGTATACCTGTGCCATCCGGGAGGTTAAGACAAAGCTGGAGGTATTAAACGACGAACTGTCGGTGCGCAATCAGAGGAATCCCATTGAGATGATCAAATCCAGGGTGAAGAAGCCTATCAGCATTGTGGAAAAGCTTCACAGAAAAGGGATGCCCATATCCATAGAATCCATGGTGAACAACCTGGACGATATAGCCGGAATCAGAGTGATCTGTTCTTTTCTGGACGATATCTATCAGGTAGCCGCTATGCTGACCAACCAGGATGATATAAAGGTTCTGGCAGTCAAGGATTATATTAAAAATCCAAAGCCCAACGGGTATCGGAGTTATCATATGATCATTGAGATCCCGGTATTTTTTTCTGATGAGAAGCGTCAGATGAGAGTGGAGGTACAGATCCGCACCATAGCCATGGACTTCTGGGCAAGCCTGGATCACCAGCTGAAGTACAAAAAGGAATTTATCGAATCTGAGACGATCAGTGAGGAACTGAGGCAGTGTGCCGAGACCATTGCCCAGACGGATGAGAAGATGCTTGCCATCCGTCAGAGCATTGAATCTCAGGGAATCGAGATAAAAAATGATTATTGATAGGATCACAGATTAATACAGGTAATAAGACAGGGATTCCGTGGTTTGGAACCCTGTTTTTTTATACAGTTCTCTGGCAATATAATTCTGGCCGGATACCTGGATGGATACCTGGTTTCCCGTGGAGGACAGAAGTGCCAGCATACCAAGAAGAAAATCTTTTCCGTGGCCCTGCCCCTGCCAGGATTCTTTGATCTGAAATGCGTACAGATAGAATTCCTTGCCCGATGGGAGAACCGCACAGGTGCCGATAATCTCATCCTTTTCCATGGCGGTGTAAATATTCGGTTCTGTCTGGGCAATATGCAGAGAAGGTGTGTAGAGCCTGTCCTTTTGGCTGAGGCTGCGCACCATCTTGTATTCCGAATACCAGTATTCAGCCTCCAAAGCCTTCATAACGGCTAAAGCGGAAGGCGTGTTGGGATCAACCAGGAAACAGAAATCCGCCTGGCATTTTCTCTTTTTCTCATATTGTTCCACATAACTTAGGACATGATCTAACAGCTGGGAACAAAGTCCCTGCCTCCGAAACTTTGGATGAATAAAAACACCGCATTCGAAAGACGGATCTTGAGGAGAAAACAAAAAGGCAAAACCTAAAAGAAGATCAGAATCTTCTTGATACAAAAGAAAATAGTCTAATCCATCCTCCGTGGGGGCGGAAAGTGCCAAAGGCTCCGCCTCTTTGCATAGGGCTGCCAAGGTCTGTAAATCATTTTTCTGCTGTCTTGTTAGGGATGTGGTATGAATTGTGGGGATCATAAAAAGGGCTCCTGACTTTCGTTCATGGTGATGTCGCTTGCAGGCAACATGTCCGTTTAGTTCCATTATAATCTTACAAGGTAAATTGTCAAACGGTTTCTGCCGTAGGTCTTGATATCTTAAGAATCATAAAAAGGCTGCCGATATAAAAACCAAAAGACTGCTTGGAGGAAAACCATGGGAAAGATACCAGAAGGCTCAAAGCCGGTAAGCGACTTGAAAAAAATACCAGGGGTAG
>CAYWRB010000414.1:0-3151 GCA_964460025.1 uncultured Hungatella sp. | reverse complement strand
CGGATTTTGTGGGAGTAAGCTTTCGTGTGGAGAAGAGGGGAGGAGCCGGGAATCTGGAGGTTCGGGTCAGCATTCCGGGGAGATTTAATGTGTATAATGCTCTGGCAGCGGTGTCGGTGTGTGATTTTTTGAAACTGCCGGCAGAGAGTATCTGCCATGGTCTGGAACATTTGTATGTAAACGGGCGGATGGAGATTGTACATACTTCCAAACGATGTACGGTGATTGTGGATTACGCCCATAATGCGGTCAGTATGGAAAGCCTTCTGCGGACGCTTCGGGAGTATCATCCGAAACGGCTTGTGTGTGTATTTGGGTGCGGCGGAAACCGTTCTAAGGACCGCAGGTACTCTATGGGCGAGATCGGAGGAAAACTGGCTGATCTGTGCATTCTTACGGCAGACAATTCTCGTTTTGAGAAGACAGAGGACATTATTGCCGATATCAGAGGAAGTATTGAGAAGACCGGAGGAGCATTTATCCAGATTCCGGACCGCAGGGAGGCTATCCGCTACAGCATTGTCCATGCCCAGCCGGGAGATATGATTGCGGTGATCGGAAAGGGACATGAGGATTACCAGGAAATTGAGGGAGTCCGTCATCCGTTTCTGGACCGGCAGGTAATTGAGGAAGTCATAGAACATTTGGACGAAGCATGATCGCCAGGAAAAGGGAGAAGAACCATGGAGAGGATGACCGTAAAGGACCTGGCAGCGGCCAGCCAGGGTACATTGCTGTGGGGAAACGGCAGCGCGGCCGTGACAGGCATTGCCATTGATTCCAGACAGGTAAAGGAAGGGGATCTGTTTGTTCCTCTGATCGGGGAGAAGACGGATGCCCATAAGTATATTGAGTCTGTGTTAAAGCAGGGGGCCCAGGCGGTTCTGACCAGCAGGGAGCCGGAGGATGCCTGGAAAGCGGCGTCCCATGACAAAGCCGTCATCCGGGTGGAGGATACCAGAAAGGCGCTTCAGGCAATCGGAAGCTACTATAGAAAAAGGCTTACTCTTCCTCTGGTGGGAATCACCGGCAGCGTGGGGAAGACGACTACCAGAGAAATGATTGCGGCTGCCCTTTCGGCGAAATATCGGGTATATCAGACGCCGAAGAATCATAACAGCCAGGTGGGAGTTCCTATGACCCTGACTGAGATCAGCAGCCGGGATGAAGCCGGGGTCATTGAACTGGGGATGAGTGAGCCGGGGGAGCTTACCGTCATTGCCCGGATTGCCCGGATTGATGTGGCGGTGATCACCAATATCGGTGTGGCTCATATTCAACAGCTTGGCTCCCAGGAAAATATTCTTCGGGAGAAGCTGACCATTCAGGATGGCTTAAAGCCGGGAGGCGTCCTGTTCTTAAATGGAGACGATCCTCTTCTCAAAAATGTCCGGTCCAGGGAAGGCTATAACACGGTCTATTATGGGACAGGGGAGAACTGCCGGTATCGGGCGGAGGATGTGGAGCTTGAAAACGGATACCCCGGATTTACCGCTGTGTGCGATGGTAAAAAAATAAAGGTGGGGTTAAATGTCTTAGGCATCCATCAAGTGTTAAATGCCATGGCGGCTCTTGCGGTTGCAGATCATTTTGGGGTGCCTTTAGAGGCAGCGGCCAAAAAGCTGGAGGAATTTCGCGGTGTCAAAAACCGACAGCAGATTTATGATCTTGAAAACCGCGTGGTTATGATTGATGACACCTACAATGCCAGCCCTGTTTCCATGGAAAGCGCCATTGATATTCTGGACTCCAAAAAGGAGGCTGGCAGGCGGATTGCGGTGCTGGCAGACATGAAAGAACTGGGAGATCAGGCTTATAATTACCATTATCAGGTAGGGGAATACCTGGGGGGAAAACATATTGATATTCTGGTAACCTTCGGAGAGCTGGCGAAAGGGCTTCAGGAAGGCGCCCTGAAAAGAAATCCGGATTTAAAGACCATATGGTTTCCGGAGTCCGGGAAAGAGGAGTTAAAACAGTGGCTTTCAGATCATCTGCAGCCGGGAGACTGTATTTTACTGAAAGGCTCTAACAGCATGAAGTTAGGAGAAGCGGCAGAGTATGTACGCCAACATTATCATTGATATCTCTCATGAGAAAGTAGACAAAACATTTCAGTATCGGATCCCGAAGCCGCTTAAAGACATCATTGAGGTAGGGGTTCTGGTGAAAATCCCTTTTGGCAGAGGGAATCATGAGAGAAAAGGATATGTGGTAGAGATCACGGATCAGGCGGAATTTGATCCGGAAAGAATAAAAGAGATTACAGGTGTGGTCATGGGAGGTGTGACGGCGGAGTCCAACCTGATCCGGCTGGCCTGGTGGATGAAGGAACAGTACGGATCTACCATGAATCAGGCATTAAAAACGGTTCTCCCTGTAAAACAGAAGGTACGGCAGAAGGAAAACCGTTTTCTGGTATGCCGTTTAGAGGAGCCGGAGCTTAAATGGGCGGTTTGGGAAGCCGGGAAAAAGGGCTATAAGGCAAGGGAAAGGCTTTTAAAAGCTTTTCTTGACACCCCTGTCATTCCCTGCGGGGTAGCCTTTGGCCCGTTGAACCTGTCTATGACCTCCATAAAGCCTATGATAGAGAAGCAGATGATATCTCTTGAATCGGAAACCATATACAGAACCCCTGTGGTCCACGGGTCCTTTCCAAAGACCCAGGTGGAATTAAACAGCAAACAGGCATCTATCGTCCGAGATTTTGCTTCCAGATATGATCAGGGAATCCGGGAGGTTTCCCTGATTTACGGTGTCACCGGAAGCGGTAAGACGGAGGTTTATCTGGAGATGATAGACCATGTGTTAAACCAGGGAAAACAAGTGATTGTCCTGATTCCTGAGATTGCATTGACGTATCAGACCGTCCTGCGGTTTTACCGCCGGTTTGGCCCTCTGGTGTCCATCATAAATTCCAGGATGTCGGCCGGAGAGCGGTATGACCAGTTTGAACGGGCCAGGACGGCAGATGTGAAGATCATGATCGGTCCCCGTTCCGCTTTATTTACCCCCTTTCCCTCCCTTGGGCTGATTATCATTGACGAAGAGCATGAGGGGGCGTATAAAAGCGAGCTGTCTCCCAGGTATCATGCCAGAGAGACGGCGGTAAAGCTGGCGGATATGAATCATGCTTCCCTGGTGTTAGGTT
>CAYWRB010000413.1:0-3156 GCA_964460025.1 uncultured Hungatella sp. | reverse complement strand
TGGTGGAAGTACTGATATTCTGGGGAGCCGCTGGCAGCAGTTTAGAGAATATGGATTATGTGATCGTGCTGGGGGCCAGAGTCAGCGAAGGCAGAATCAGCACTTCTCTGAGGGCAAGACTGGACAAGGCCCTTGAGTACAGCCGGAATAATCCGGGTACGGTTTTCATCCTTTCAGGAGGCCAGTCCCCCGGGGAACCTTCGGCAGAGGCCCAGGTGATGTATGATTACCTTCTCTACAACGGAGTGCCGGCCAAACAGATGGTGATGGAGACAGTATCAACCAGCACGGTGGAGAATATCGCATACAGTAAAGTGATGATTGAGCAGTTGGAGGAGAAACGGCGAAGAGAGATGCAGAGCAGAGGGCCTGTGCTTGCACCGGGACCGTTTTTGAGAGTTGAGGAAAAACCGATTCAGACTGGAGTCTTAACCAGCGGCTACCATTTGTTTCGCGCCAAGGAGACGGCGGAAAAGTGGGGGATTTCCAACATTCACGGAATTGCGGCCCAGTCCGATCCCATCCTTTTGCCTCATTTTTGTGTCAGAGAGTGTATTGCAATATTAAAAGATAAATTAATGGGTAATATGTAATATATAGAAAATATCGTTCAATTTAGAGATGTGGAGGCAGTGTAAGATGAAGGATTTAAAGGAATTAACAGCATACGTGCTGTTGGATCAAAAATATGTAAAGGAACTGAATTCGGAAAGCTTTCTTCTGGAACACAAAAAAAGCGGGGCCAGGCTGTTCCTTCTTTCGAATGAAGATAACAATAAAGTATTTTCCATCGGTTTCAGGACTCCGCCGTCTGACAGTACGGGAGTGCCTCATATTTTGGAGCACAGTGTGCTGTGCGGATCGAAAAAATTTCCGGTGAAGGATCCTTTCGTGGAATTGGTAAAAGGATCTCTGAATACATTTTTAAATGCCATGACCTATCCGGACAAAACCGTATACCCGGTGGCCAGCACCAATGATAAAGATTTTCAGAACCTGATGGATGTGTATATGGATGCGGTTCTAAATCCCAATATTTACAGGGAGGAAAAGATCTTTAAGCAGGAAGGGTGGCATTATGAACTGGAATCCCAGGATGGGCCCTTAACCTATAACGGTGTGGTTTATAATGAGATGAAGGGTGCATTTTCCTCGCCGGAAAGTGTGCTGGAGCGGTTCACCCAGGAGATTCTGTTCCCGAATGTATGTTATGGGTTTGAGTCAGGCGGAGACCCCAAGGATATTCCGGATTTGACATATGAAGAGTTTTTGAATTTCCATAAAAAATATTATCATCCGGCCAACAGCTTTATCTATTTATATGGTGACATGGACATGGCCGAGAAACTGGAATGGCTGGACAGGGAGTATTTAAACCAATATGACAGAAAGGATAAGGCAGCTCAAATCGATTCCCGGATTGCTTTTCAGAAACCTTTTGATCAGCCGAAGGAGGCTGAGATTTCTTACTCCATTACCGAGGAGGAAGATGAGGAGGCCGGGGTATATCTTTCTGTCAGCGACGTGGTAGGTACCGATCTGGATCCCAAACTGTATCTGGCATTCCAGATTATGGAATACACTCTGATTGATGCTCCGGGAGCGCCATTAAAGCAGGCTCTTTTAGATGCCGGTATCGGCGGAGATATTCTGGGAGGCTATGACAGCGGGATTCTTCAGCCGTATTTTTCTGTCACTGCAAAAGATGCCAGAGCGGAGCAAAAGGGAGAGTTTCTGGCTGTTGTGAAGGGAACCTTAAGAAAACTGGCGGATCAGGGGATCAACAGGAAAAGCCTTCTGGCAGGTTTAAATTTTTACGAGTTCCGCTATCGAGAAGCGGACTATGGAAATTATCCCAAGGGATTGATGTATGGCCTTTTGTCTATGGACAGCTGGCTGTATGATGGGGATCCCCGGATGCATTTGGAGTATGAGGAGACATTTGCATATTTAAAAAAGGCTGCCGAGGAAGGATATTTCGAGAAGTTGATTAAAGACTACCTTCTGGATAATCCTTTTGAAGCCGTGATTGTCGTAAAGCCGGAAAAAAATCTGACAGCCAAAGAGGATGCCAAGACGGCAGGGAAGCTGGCGGCCTATAAAGAAAGTCTTTCTGAAGAAGAGATTGAGAGGCTGATTTCTCAGACAAAGGAGTTAAAGGAATATCAGGATACCCCTTCCAGCAAGGAGGAACTGGAATTGATCCCCATGTTAAAGAGGGAGGATATAAAAACTCAGGCGGAGAAGCTGAACTGGACGGAACATCTGATAGACGGAGTTACGGTATTGCATCACAATCTGTTTACCTCCGGAATCGGATATCTGCGAGTGCTGTTTCATACGGATCGGGTGCCGGTGGAGGATCTGCCTTATGTAGGACTTTTAAAATCCGTGCTGGGGTATGTGGATACGGAACATTACAGTTACGGCGATTTGACCAGCGAGATCCATTTGAATACCGGAGGAATCAGTTTTAGTACCAGTTCCTATGTAGATCTCAGGCAGCTGCCGGACTTTACGGGAGTTTTTGTGGCGGAGGCAAGGGTCCTGTATGACAAATTGGGCTTTGGCTTTTCCATGCTGGCAGAAATTTTGACCAGGTCTAAGCTGGATGATGAGAAGCGGTTAGGCGAAATCTTAAGAGAGACAAAGTCACGGTCCAAAATGAAGCTGGAAAATGCCAGCCACAGTGCGGCGGTAGCCAGGGCTTCTTCCTATTTTTCACCTACGTCTGCATTTAATGACTACACAGGAGGAATCGGTTATTATCAGTTTTTGGAAGATACGGTGAAAGAGTATGAGAAAAATGCTAAAGAATTGATCGGGAAATTAAAAGAAGTGGCGGGAAAACTGTTTACCATTGACAATATGCTGATCAGTTATACGGCGGATGAAAAGGGATTTTCGACTTTGAGTGAGGAGATGAAGAAGCTGACAAAAGACCTGCCTGAGGGGAGCAAGGAGACCTTTCCTTTTGTGTTTGAGGCAGGAAACAGGAACGAAGGTTTTAAGACCTCTTCCCAGGTGAACTTTGTGGCCAGGTGCGGCAATTTCCGTACGGGCGGTTTCGTGGAAACGGAAGGAGATGAAGGGTTTCCGGTATATGAGTATACAGGGGAGTTGAGAATATTACGGTTGATCTTAAGCTATGATTAT
>CAYWRB010000412.1:0-3164 GCA_964460025.1 uncultured Hungatella sp. | reverse complement strand
CCTGGCCTTCCGTGCCCCCATCTACCAAAAAGCTGCCCACATAACCATCGACGCGGACCACAAAACCTTAAACCAGATAGCCGAAGAAATCCTGGCCCAACGCAGTACCGAAATCACATAAAGAGGTATGGCAGGCAAAACCTTGTCCTGAGCGTACCTCCCGCATCAACCCACAAACAACATAACACTAAACACCCCCAAGGAGGACCCCCAAAAATGAACCTATTAGTCTTAAACGGCCCCAACCTAAACTTCCTAGGAATCCGCGAAAAAGGAATCTACGGAACCGAAAACTACGAATCCCTTGTCTCTATGCTGGAAGACAAAGCCCGAAGAGAAGGCCATAAACTGGAAATCTTCCAAAGCAACTCCGAAGGCCCCCTGATCGACAAACTCCAGGAAGCCTACCACACCGGCGTAGAAGGAATCATCATCAACCCCGGCGCCTTCACCCACTACAGCTACGCCTTAAGAGATGCCCTGGCATCCATAGAAGTCCCCAAAATCGAGGTCCACATCTCCAACGTCCACAAACGGGAAGAATTCCGCCACGTGTCCGTCACGGCCCCTGCCTGCACCGGACAAATTGTCGGCCTGGGCCTTTACGGCTACATCCTGGCCATGGACTATCTAACCGCAGCAAGACATTAACAAAAGCATTACCTTTCCACACGGATTCAAAGCACCACCCAAGGAGGCATCAATACTTATGAAAAAGATGAGGAAACTGTTGAGGATATTGTTTGGGCGCACCACATTCATCGTGCTTTTCCTGCTGATTCAGATCGGATATTTTTTCAGCATCGTCAAGTGGCTCCAAGCTTACTCTTTCTATGTTTATGCAGGATTTGACCTGCTGGGCGGGCTGCTTTGCATCTATATCATCAATAAAAAAGACAATCCCAGCTTTAAAATGGCATGGATCATCCCGGTGCTTTTGTTTCCGGTTTTCGGAAGCCTTCTTTACATCTATGTGGAGCTGGAGATCAGCGGAAGGCTGATTGCCAAGCGTGCCGGACAGATTGCCGGCGGATCCAGAAACTATGTACAACAAGACAGGAGAGTTCTTGAGACCCTGGAAGAGGAAGACAAACTTGTGGCCAATCTGGCCAAGTACGTAGGTGAAAAAGGAGGTTTCCCTGTCTACAAAAATACATACGCTAAGTATTTCCCCAGCGGCCAGGAAAAATGGAAAAGCTTAAAGTCTGAGCTTGAGAAGGCGGAGCGCTTTATTTTCATGGAATATTTTATTGTGGAAGAGGGCGTGATGTGGAACAGCATCCTGGAGATTCTGGAGAGGAAGGCAAAGGAAGGCGTGGAAGTGCGGTTTATGTACGACGGTATGTGCTCCCTGATGCTCCTTGCCTACAATTATCCGAAAAAAATGGAGGCCAAAGGGATCCACTGCCAGATGTTTTCTCCTATAAAGCCTTTCTTGTCTACTGCCCAGAATAACCGGGATCACCGGAAGATTGTGGTGATTGACGGACATACGGCCTTTACCGGAGGAATCAATCTGGCGGACGAATACATTAATGAAAAAAAGCGGTTCGGCTACTGGAAAGACGTGGCGGTTATGCTGAAGGGAGATGCGGTAAAAAACTTTACGGTCATGTTTCTTCAGCTCTGGAATATCTGGGAGAGGCAGCCGCTGCCCTATGAAAAATACCTGTATCAGGGGGAGGAAATAGGGTTTGCAAAACAACCTGCAAAAGGATATGTTCTCGCTTACGGAGATTCTCCCCTGGACCATGAGCCGGTGGGGAAAAAGGTTTACCTGGACATTCTTTACACGGCCAAAAATTATGTGCATATTATGACGCCGTACCTGATTTTAGACGATGAGACCATCAGCGCCCTGGTTTACGGAGCCAAACGGGGAGTAGAGATTATCATCATCATGCCCCATATTCCGGATAAGAAGTATGCGTTTATTCTGGCCCATACCTACTACCAAGAGCTTCTGGAGGCAGGAGTAAAGATATATGAGTTTACCCCCGGATTTGTCCATGCCAAGGTGTTTACCAGCGACGATGAGAAGGCCGTAGTGGGAACCATTAACCTGGATTTCAGAAGTCTGTACCATCATTTTGAATGCGGGGCATTTCTATACCGCAGCCAGGCAGTGGCAGATGTGGAGAGAGATTTTAAGGACACCCTTGCCCAGTGTCAGGAGATAACTGTGGAAGACTGCAGACATTTTCCACTGCATGAAAGGATCGGAGGGCAGGCGCTGCGGCTCATTGCACCTATGATGTAGGGGTTCTGTCCGCAGACTCTTGGCCTGCAAACTCTTGATTCCGGAAGAAAATGAGAAAAAAGTGTTGAAAATACGGACTATATAGTATAAAATAAGGTGAACGATTTATTTGAGAGAGCTTAAGGAGGAATATCATTTATGATATCTGCAGGTGATTTTAGGAATGGCATTACCTTAGAGATTGATGGAAATGTATATCAGATTATGGAGTTTCAGCATGTAAAACCAGGAAAAGGCGCTGCATTTGTCAGAACAAAGATCAAGAATGTTATGAGCGGCGGCGTAGTGGAGAAGACCTTCCGTCCTACGGAGAAGTTCCCTGCTGCAAGAATTGACAGAGTGGACATGCAGTATTTATATGCAGACGGCGACTTATTTAATTTTATGGATATGAACACCTATGAGCAGATTGCACTGAATACGGAGACCATCGGCGATGCGCTGAAGTTTGTGAAAGAGAACGACATGTGTAAGATCTGTTCCTACAATGGAAAGGTATTCTCTGTGGAGCCTCCGTTATTTGTAGAGCTGGAGATTACGGATACGGAGCCCGGATTTAAGGGCGACACCGCAACGGGCGCTACGAAGCCGGCGGTTGTGGAGACCGGTGCTACCGTGTATGTGCCGTTGTTTGTAGATAGAGGCGATAAGATCAAGATCGATACCCGTACCGGGGAGTACTTGTCAAGGGTATAAAAGGAAAAACAACCTGTATGGAGTCACAAAGGATTTCATACAGGTTTTACTTTCATATGACCTTTGAGGTACAGGATGGAAGAGGACGTATTTTGTGTCTGAGTGAAAGGAATGATGCGTGATGGAAAAGAAATTAAAAGTCGGAGTTTTAGGTGCAACAGGTATGGTAGGGCAGCGGTTTCTGTCCCTTTTGGAGAATCATCCGTGG
>CAYWRB010000411.1:0-3175 GCA_964460025.1 uncultured Hungatella sp. | reverse complement strand
CATTGGAACCGAGGAAATAGTGGGGGAACAGTTTTACAAAATCAAACAGCTTGACAAAGGTATTCCTCTCAATCTTCATAGGCACATGCTGTCCGTTAAAAACAATGCAGTGCTCATTATAATATACATACGGAGAATATTGAAAGCCCCATTGGCTGTCATTGATGGTGATAGGAATGATTCTGTGGTTATTTCTGGCAGGATGGTTGGTACGGCCTGCATAGCCTACATTCTCCATACACAGAAGGCATTTGGGATAGCCGCTTTGTTTGGCCAGTTTGGCAGCGGCAATGGCTTTGGGATCCTTTTCCGGCTTTGACAGATTTACCGTGATATCCAGCGCGCCAAACTTGGTATCTGCCGTCCATTTCATATCTTTGCACACCCGGTAGCGACGGATATAATCGGAATCCTGGCTCAGTTTATAAAAATATTCCGTGGCCTCCATCGGCGAAGTCTCATAATGCTTCCAGAATTCTCCGATCACCTGGCTTGGCCGGGGCATCAGGCAGTTCATCAGCCTGGTATCAAATAGATCCCGGTATGTAATGCTGTCCTCCGTAAGGACTCCGCTTTCACAGGCATAGTCAAGAAGTTCCTTTAAAACTCCTTCCAGCTCCACCGGTTCCCCGTCTTTCTCCGTCTCCTCATACTCATCTAATTTAAGAACATCCAAAATCTGATTGGTGGCATAGATTTTATCATCCTCCGTAATCAACCCCGTATCAAGGCCGTACTGCACCAATTTTCCCACTGCCTGATATACCATAGCGAATCCCCTTTCCAAATGAAAATATATTTTATCACAACTTATTTATGACCTTTCTAACCCGCTCTGTCACCAAACCTCCCAAAAGGCCTATCAGAGCGCCTGCCACCACACCTGCCGCCATCAAAAAAGGAAGATAGTAAAAAACTCCGGAGGTCTGTGTGACGAGGGCTGCCATAGTCAGCTGACCGATATTGTGCCCAATTCCTCCGATAATACTGACTCCCACCTGGCTGAACCAGTTAAGCTTCTGAAACAAAATCATAAGGATCAGGCTGAAGATGCCTCCTGCCATACTGTAGATCATACTGGAAGCATTGCCAAAGGTAAATCCCACAAAAAGAATCCTTACCAGAGACACCGCCACCGTTCCCTTAATCCCTATGGTATACAGCCCCACAATGACCACCAAATTGGCAAGCCCCAGCTTCACTCCGGGAATCGGAATAGGAACGGGGACAATCGCCTCCACGTAGCTGAAAATACACGCCAGCCCAATCAGCATTCCGTAGGCGGCCACCCACTTGGCTGCTGCTTTTCTTGAATTCATAGGCCCTCCCGTAACCAAAAAGAAGGTGCTGACTTTACGTGACAACACCCTCCCGTTTTATCCACCACAAGCCTGATTCCAGACAAATCAGTTACTGTGCCTGATCCAAAGCTGCCTGCACCGCATCTTTGGCTCCGTTGCTGGTAATCGTGCATCCGGAGACACCGTCAATGTCCGCGGACTGAGCACTGATAAACATATCCGGAAGCTTTTTAAGAGCCTCTCCGCCCAATTCCGGAGTCTCATCATCGCCGGTCAGCTCTACGGACTCAATACCGGAATCCCCAATGGTTACTACGGCTTTCACCTCTCCGCCAAATCCCTGGCCTGCCCCCTCATAGGTTCCCGGTGTATAAGACACATCGGCTGCCGCCTTGGGCTCGGCTTTCTCTTCTTCCTGAGGAGCGGCAATGACCTCGATCTTCCCGGAAGCCTGATCCAGTGCCTGTCCCACGGCTTCCATAGCCGCATTACTGGAAATCGTAGCGCCTGCCACGGCATCTACCTTGGAAGTCCCTGCCTCAACAAAGGCCGGTCCCAGCTTCTCCAAAGCTGCTCCGCCAAGTTCCGGCGTCTCACCGTCACCTTTTAACTCTACGGATTCAATACCGGAATCGGATACGGTCACCGTAGCCGTCACGGTTCCTCCAAACCCCTGGGCCGTTCCCGTATAAGTTCCTGCCTCATAGCTGACCTTCCCTGCAGCCATGCTGTCAATCGCTTTATATAAAGGGTCTGATCCTAAAACCGTACCTGCAGCCAATACCAGCATCACACCTAATCCTACATATCCTTTTTCTTTCTGTGTCATACCTGTCCACTCCTTTAAATAATTTTAGAGATTTTCAACTGTTATTTTAACACATTACGGCCTGTACTTCAATCTCTAATTTTATACAGATTACGTAATCTATATCAAAAACAATTATCATTCCACCTTCATCATCCGGTATCCCACGCCGATATGGGTCTGGATATACTGGGGGGAATCCGGCGCCGGCTCCAGCTTTTTCCTGAGGGTTGCCATAAACACCCGCAGAGACGCAACATCGTTCTCCCAGCTCCGCCCCCAGATATTCTGGGTGATGAAGGTGTGTGTCAATACCTTCCCTACATTCTTTGACAGCAGACACAGCAGCTTATACTCAATAGGCGTCAGATGCAGCTCCTGCCCGTCCAGATATGCACATCCTCCGACATAGTCCACCTTCAGTTTTCCATTTACAAAGACGGAGCTGGCCGCCAGCATTTCCGCTGTCATGTAGGACAGCCTCCGCTGGGTGACCCGGAGACGTGCCAGTAATTCTTCTACGGAAAAGGGCTTGGTCAGGTAATCGTCAGCCCCCGCATCCAAAGCCTGGATTTTATCGTCGTCCTCGCTGCGGGCGCTGATGACGATAATGGGAAGGTTGGACCAGGAGCGGATGCTCTCAATCACCTTTACGCCGTCCATATCCGGCAGGCCCAGATCCAAAAGGACGATATCCGGATTATGGGAGGATGCCTCCAGAATTGAAGTTTCTCCGTTGGCTGCAGCCAGATACCGGTAATCATTTGTTTTTAATGTGGTTGTAATCAGATTGCGGACAGGCGGATCATCCTCCACAACTAAAATCAACGGCTTATTCATGTAAATCAACCTCCCCTGCAGGCAGTGTGAATGTAAAGACGGTTCCTCTCGGGTAACGGTCTGCCACCCGGATGGTTCCCTTGTGGGCAGTGACAATGGTTTTGCACAGCGAAAGCCCCAAACCAAGGCTTCTTCTGCTGTCTGCGATTTTGTTGGCTCCGGTGTAAAACATATCAAAGATACGGGGCTTTTGGTCGTCGGGAATGCCGGGGCCATCGTCAGAAAC
>CAYWRB010000410.1:0-3198 GCA_964460025.1 uncultured Hungatella sp. | reverse complement strand
TTGTCTGCCTGGTACTTATCTGCTGTTTTTTCGGCTCTCTTTTAGGGCTTCATCTGATTTATACTGCACATAACCGGCTCCTTTACCGTTCCATGGAAGGCACCATATCCCACAGCGCTTCTTTGGTATCGGAGAAATTAAAGACCATTGAGTCTATGACAACGATTATGCTGGGCGACAGTAAGGTACAGAATGATTTGGCTGTGGCCATCAGTGAGGATGCCACCTATTTGGAGCGCAACAATGCATTTCGTTCCCTGTCCTATCTTGTACCTGACTATTATCAAAATTACAAGCAGTATGGGATTTCCTACATCAGCCTGCATAATTTCAGCTATACCAGCCACAGCAACTATGTATGGGCCAATGCGCTTCCGGAGGAACTGTCCGAGATTTTATTGGAAGGGGCCCATGAGAGGCCGGGGTATGCCGTATGGAATACGGATTACTGCAACAGCTACGGGCTTTTTCTGTCCCGCGACGTGAGACGGGCGGAGAATCTGGAATTGGACACCATTGGCACCATTGTGGTGAACATCAATTTAAACGACATTATCGAGGATTCGGTCGGAGGATATCAGATGGAGGAACCTCTTTTGTATCTGCTTTACAGCGGCGGAAAGGAGATTTTTCATTCTGCTTCCCTAAAGGAGGAAACCATTCCCCGGCTCATGTCCGCAACAGCCGGTGATTATGGAGTGGTAAGGCTTAACCGGAAATATTATTTTTACGCCAAAAACAGGATCCCGGAATTTAACTGGGAGTATATCTGTTTTACCCCCTATGATTCTGTTATGAGAAGCCAGTGCCTGTACCTGTGCTTTTCCTTGGGCATCATAGCAGGGATTTTTCTCCTTTGCCTTGTATTCTCGCGGAGGTTTTTCAGGGCGATTACCGGTCATTTCAGCAGGCTGCTGCTGAAGATGGAGTATTTCGGAGAGAATAATACACAGTTGGTTTCTGTTGACTATAATTATGAAGACCGGAAGGATGAGATCGGTGAGCTGCATCAGCGTTTTGACCAGATGGCCAATCAGGTTCGGGAGCTGATTCAGAAGAATTATGTATCCGAAATTTTCAGATGTTATACGTCCATCAGACCATGTTGATTTTTTTTCCTTCCTATTGTCTGCAGTATGACAATCTGGATACTTACATGGAAAACCTGTCTTTGCCCGGTCAGCAGATTGCCATTCAATATCAGAGGACTCGTTACAACAGCTTAAGGCTTTTGCTGGAGCAGATTGCCCAGAAGGTGAAACGGTATGAGACCGTATGTTTTAACGATAACGGAACCCTGATTACGATTTGCAATTACCGCACCATCATATGCGAGATTGAAAATCTGTCGGAGGATATTTACTCGGATGATATATCGGCTGCGGAGGAGGCCCTGGAAAACCTGTTGACACAATTGTACCGGATTTCCAATCCTGTATTTTTAAAACAGCTTATTTCTTCGATTATTATGCGGGCATCTTCCAAATGCCTTCATTATTCTTCCCTGGAGGCTACGGAATTTCTGCTGGCCTTAAATCCGCTGTCGGATACTGCGAGAATTATGGAAAAATGTGTCCCTGCCCTGCGGATTATTTATCAGAAATATCACAGCGCCAGAGCCTCGGGCGGGTCTTTAAGCACTGCCATAGATGAATATGTCCGCAGCAACCTTTCGGACAGCAATCTTTCTCTGAAGTGGATTGCGGAAAATATTCTTTATATGAATGTGGACTATGTCAGCAAACGGTTTTTCAAGGAGACAGGGCAGAAATTTTCCAAGTATCTTACGGATCTGCGGATTCAGAAAGCCAAGGAACTGCTTACGGGAATGGAGAATGACAGGATTCAGAACGTTGCGGAAATGGTAGGGTGCGGCAACAATCCCCAATATTTCAGCCAGCTGTTCCGGAAAACCACTGGGATGACTCCCAGTGCATATATTAAGTTTATTCAAAATTAAAGGAGGATAAAGATATGAGAAAGGAAGAACTGCAGGAAAAGATTGACCTGGTAATGGATAAGCTTATCCATCTGGGGGGAGCCGACTATGAAAAAGACAAGGATATCTCTTTGGAGGACGCCATTGCATCAGGGAATGTGGCCCGGGATTTCGGAATCGAGGAGTGGGACTGGCCTCAGGGAGTAGGTCTGTATGGCTTAAGCATGCTTCAGGATTATTATGGAGACAAGCGTTTTAAGGATTTCTTTATCAACTGGTTTGAGAACAACATCGCCAAAGGCCTGCCTTCCAGAAACATCAATACCACGGCTCCTTATCTGACGCTGCTGCAGATTCTGGATGATATGCCGGAGAAGGAAAAGTATGAAAAAATGTGTCTGGAACAGGCGGACTGGCTGATTCACCAGCTTCCGAAGACAAAAGACGGCGGTTTTCAGCATGTTACCAGCGGAATCGGAGACCGGAATGCTGTGATACTGAATGAGGAGCAGCTTTGGCTGGATACCTTGTTCATGGCAGTACTGTTTTTACAGCAGATGGGGAACCGTTATCACAACGAAGTGTGGCAGGGGGAGGCTGTCCATCAGGTACTGGTACATATCAAATATTTATATTGTAAAAATAACGGTTTGCTCTATCATGGATTTAGTTTTATCCGCAATGACAATTTCGGCGGAGTCTTCTGGAATCGGGGCAATTCCTGGTTTACCCTGGGAATCACGCTGTTTTTGGCCAATGCGAAGAACCTGGAGCAGGGAACCAGACAGTATATCATAGATACCTTCCGCACCCATGCCCATGCATTGTGTTCCCTTCAGGCGCCTTCCGGCCTGTTCCATACGATTTTGGATGATCCTTCCTCCTATGAAGAGGTTTCGGGAAGCGCAGCCATTGCGGCAGGTCTTCTGCGGGGAGTCAAGCTGGGAATTCTGGAGGACAGCTGTATGGACTGTGCGAAGAAGGCAATTGAGGGAATCTGCCATAATGTGGACAAGGATGGTACGGTTCTCAATGTGTCAGCAGGTACCGCTATGGGAATGAATCCGGAACATTACAAGGGAATCGGGATTCGGCCTATGGCTTACGGACAGGCGTTAAGTTTGATTGCTTTGTGTGAGGCATTGAGTGTGTATTGATTTATCTTGAAGACAGAATGAAAAAGGTGCCGCAACGTTGATTTTGCGGCATCTTTTTCATTGGATATGTTCAAATACTGTCACTTCAACGGAACAATACCA
>CAYWRB010000409.1:1258-3207 GCA_964460025.1 uncultured Hungatella sp. | reverse complement strand
GTTACCCCCATAAGACGGCCTACCGCTCCCTGGAAGGAGTGGATTTAAAGGATTATGGAGAATATTTAAAAGGGAAAGGCCATGGGCTTTACCTTCATATTCCTTTCTGCCAGGCAAAATGCGGGTACTGTAACCTGTTTTCCGTGACAGGCCAGGACAAAGAGGATGTAGACCGATATTTGGATGGGGTGGAGGCACAGATAAAACAGTATGGGGAGATACTGGCTGGGGTCGGGACAGAATTTTCCTGTTTTACCATAGGTGGAGGAACACCCCTTATCCTGTCAGGGGAACAGTTAGAGCGCATGTTCGCCATGGTGGAAAAGAATCTGGTTTTGGAACAGAATCCAGAGATTATCATAGAAACTGCTCCCAATCAGACCACAAGAGAGAAACTGGAATTGTTAAAAAGGCGGGGAGTCACCAGAGTCAGCATGGGGATTCAAAGTTTTCAGGAGGAAGAACTGAAAACCCTGAGACGGAGCCACAGTGCCGGCCAGGCAAGGAAGGCACTGCAGCTGTTAAAGGAGTTTGATTTCCCCTGTGTGAATCTTGATTTTATCTACGGGATTCCCGGCCAGACCAGAGAAACATTTCTGGAATCTTTAAGAGAGGCGGCTGCCTGGGAACCGGATGAAATCTTTCTTTACCCGCTCTATGTGAAACATGGGGCGGGACTTTTAAAGGATATGAAGGAAGGGATGGTTTTAGAGCCAAAGGAAGCAGTAAAAGAGTATGAGGCAGGGGCCGGATATCTTACGGACATGGGGTATCGTCAGGATTCCATGCGCCGTTTTGTGAGGAAAGGGGTGGAGATGAGGAAATTCTCTGACTGTGGTTTTAGCACCTCTCTGGCACTTGGGTGCGGAGGGAGAAGCTATCTGGGAAATCTGCATTTCTGCACGCCCTATGCCATTACAAAGACGGATTGTATAAAAGAACTGGAGCGTTTTGAGAATACCCGGGACTTTACGAAGATTACCCATGGGATTTTTTTGTCTGAGGAAGAAAGGAAGCGGCGTTATGTGATCCGCCATTTGCTGATCCGCCCGGGCATTCCGGAAAATATGTATGAACAGGCTTTTGGAACGGAAATCTTAAAGGATTTTCCGATTCTTGAGACATGGATGAGAGAGGGATTCTTAAACCGGGACCAAGGATTTCTGACTCTGACCGGTGAGGGAATGAAACGTTCCGACAGTCTGGGACCGAAGCTGATTTCGCCTGAGATAAGGAAGAGGATGGAGGAATGGGATGAGTGCCATGGGGAAGACCATGATTCTGTATAGAGGCAGCTTAAAAAGCTGTAATTACCACTGCAGTTATTGCCCTTTTTCAAAACACAGAGGAACAAAGGCAGAGTACGACAAAGACAGGAGGCAGTGGGAAAGATTCGTGGATAGCCTGGCTGAGAGAGCGGAAAGAGGCCGGGGGCCGGGGGCTCTGATGATTGTCCCTTATGGGGAAGCGCTGATTCACAGCTGGTATTGGGAAGGGCTGGGGCGTCTTTCCGCTTTGGACGGTATGGAAGCTCTGGGAGCCCAGACGAATTTAAGTTTTCCTGTGGAACGGTTTCTTGACGTGTACCGGAAGGCAGGGGGAAAGAAGGAGAAACTCCGTCTGTGGGCAACGTTTCATCCGGAGATGACAGAGGTGGAAAGCTTCGCAGAGACGTGTAAGCGTCTTCTGGAGAAGGGAGTCTCTCTCTGCGCAGGTGCTGTGGGAGTTCCCGGGAATCTGCCTGAGATTCGGCGGCTGAGAGAGATGCTGCCTGAGGATATCTATCTGTGGGTCAATAAAATGGATGGGCTGAGGCGGCCGTATACCCGGGAAGAGCGGGAGGCCTTTGAAGAGATTGACCCGTTCTTTAAGCGGGAGCTGGTGCCGGTGAAGGCGGAACCTGACCGGTGCAGAGGAAGGATTTTCGTGGAAGGGGACGGAAAGGTTCA
>CAYWRB010000409.1:0-1158 GCA_964460025.1 uncultured Hungatella sp. | reverse complement strand
CAGACGAGACCATGGGTTCTGGAAACGAGGCTGTGTGCTTTCCGGGGGAGCCTGTGTGCAGCCGAAGGCTGTGTTCCTGTTATCTGGCATATGGCGGACGGTCTGATGTGACCAGCCGGCTTCTTTTTGGAGAGTATCCTTTATTCCGAATTCCCAGAACTGTGAAGGCTGTGTTTCTTGATATTGACGGAACACTGGTTTTAAAGAAAAAAGGGGAGAGCGGCAGTAGCGGCAGGCATAGAAGCAGGAAGAGCACAGGGGAGATATCAGAGCTTACAAAGGTGGATCTGGAGATTTTGAAAGGAAGAGGTACCTCCCTGTTTTTCGCTACTGGGCTGCCATATGAGGCTGCATTAAAAAGGTGCAGGGAAATCCGGCATTTGTTTGACGGAGGGGTCTTTGGCGGCGGAGGTTACGTGACGTGGAAGGGTAAGGAGGAAATCAAAGAGAAGCTGTATCCCATAAAGGAGGAATGGTGCCGGTCTCTGAAGAAATTGGGAAGGAATCTGGGGGGACGGGTTCTTCTGTACAGGAGAGAAGGGGAAGTCTATAAAATCACGTTTTTGCGTCCCGAAGGGAAGGACTGGAAAGAGGAGGAGGCCAGGCAGGCTGCCGCCTGGTGCCGGTACCAATGTGAAAATCAGATAAGAGTTTTTGCCGAGAATCATTGTCTGGAGATGGTGGCAGCAGGCGCAAATAAGGCGGAGGGTGTGAAGCTTTTGTGCGGCTGGCTGAATATTTCTCCGGCAGATGCCCTGGCGGCAGGGGACTCGGCGGAGGATGAAGAGATGGTAGAGATGTGTGGGAATAAGGCAGGAGGATGGCAGCAGGATAGCAAGACAAAATACTTGCCAGATAAACCTATTGGTGATAAAATAAATAAAATATGCACATAAGGGTGCCAAAAGTATGAAAGCAGAGTAGAAAAGGAGTGTTTATTACATGTCAGGACATTCAAAGTTTGCCAATATTAAGCATAAAAAAGAGAGAAATGATGCCGCAAAGGGAAAGATTTTCACCGTTATCGGACGTGAGATCGCCGTTGCCGTAAAAGAGGGCGGGCCGGATCCGGCCAACAACAGCAAGCTTCGTGACGTGATTGCTAAGGCAAAAGCCAACAACATGCCCAATGATACCATTGACAGGGGAATTAAGAAA
>CAYWRB010000408.1:0-3212 GCA_964460025.1 uncultured Hungatella sp. | reverse complement strand
GGAAGCGGCGGATGTACATTTAGGTAGGAGGGGATGAGATGCGTCAACTAAACAGAAAAGCAAAATCAGGTTTTATTATGTTTTTTGTCTGCGTATTGCTGACAGCAGGAGTTTTGATTGCATCGGCAGTGGTAGCGGTCAATGCTCAGGAAGCCAGCTATCCCCTGTCTCCTGGAACGATTATTTATGATAATGTATATACCCAGGTGCCGGTGGAGAATGTCGCTTCTGTCAAAAGAGAAGACATGGGATACATATTGAAAAAGGACAATGAGTCCATCAATCTGGGAACCAGCACGGTGGCAAGCCTTCCCGGCGGAGAGTCCATTGAACTGTTCGGAGGGAAATACCTGTTCAATTTGGACGGCAGTGTGATTACTACGGGAAGACATTACACCATTGAAGAGCTGGATACCACCCGTTTCTGCAAACTGGATGACAACAAGTATGTGATAACCGGAAGGAATATTACTACGGAAGACGGGCTTATGAGTACGGACGGATACCTGTACGTCATCGTAGACCAGGCCGGTAATGCAAGAGTCGTAAACGGAACCACCAGCGTGAAATTGCTGAAGGGCGCGGTTCTCCAGAATGGAGATTTCCGCTGGTCTCTGGAAGACGGGAGCATGGAATTAGGCGGATATGCCATTGACCTGAATGAAGTAGCCAAGTATGACATAGGCGGAGGAGAGATCTATAGCTATACGATCCGCGGAGGCAACGGCGGAAGCGGCGGCTTGGGAGGAAGCGGCGGAAGCGGCGGTATAGGAGGCCGTGGAGGAAGCGGCGGTTTCGGAGGCCAGGGCGGCACAGGCGGCAATGGAGGCCGAGGCGGAAGCGGCGGAGCCGGGGGAACCGGAGGAAGCGGAGGCCAGGGCGGCAACGGCGGAACCGGGGGAACCGGCGGTCAGGGCGGCGACGGAGGCCAGGGCGGCGATGGTGGAATCGGAGGAACCGGCGGCCAAGGCGGAATCGGAGGAACCGGCGGAAGCGGTGCGGCCGGCGGAGCCGGAGGATTGGAAGAAGATCTGATGAAGATGCTGGCATCCTTCAGCATCCGCAAAGCGGAAGCCACGTCGGGAACGGCGGATATCGAATTAAGCATGTATGATCCTTTTAACTATTATGCCGTAGGTGAAGTCTGGATGTGGGAGGATGACGGCACAAGAAGTACAAGGGCGGCATTGGATCTGGAGGATCTGGCCAATCAAGAAAAAGAAGGAAACATTAAAATTAAGAAAATGTCTGCCAATCAGACAGATAATCATGTAAGATTCGGAGACCTGAAACCAGATACTACATACAACATTGTGTTTGGATATTACGATGAAAATGCAGATTTCAATATGGGTGATTATACGTCCGTCCATACACAGTCATTGGACAGCTGGGTTCGTGTCAGCAGCATCAATATGACGAACGTATTGCTGGAAGTAAAACTGGACGGCAACGAGGATGATATCCCCAATGAAGCCAAGGTGTATCTGATCGGACATGATGAGGACAATCCATATACCGGGAAGATACCTCCGGATCAATCTGTCCGGGATCTTCAGACTGAAGATATTACAGACTATATAAAGGAAATGCGTAATGGCAGAGGGGCCAATATCAGCAGTATCTCAACGGAAAAATTCATACCAACGGAGAAAGACGGGATAGAGGATATCACCCCCTATGTCACCATACTGGTGGCGGCGAAATATGACGTTCATGACGAGGAAGATGGCGGGACGATAGATGAGGAGTGGCGAGAGGTTGGCCGCCAGGTTGTAAGAAATCCATATTACGGGATGGGGGTTTATTATGACAAGGACGGAAAAGAAGGCGAGCCGGGAATTCATTTTGCGCGAGATGAAGAGACTCTGATGGCTATGACTCGGGCTGCTTATGATACAGGGCACCAGGAAGGTATCCAGGCAGGTATTGATGCGATGGAAGAAGAGATGGCTGATACAAAGAGAAGGGCGGCAGAAAGGGTAGAAGCCGCGGAACGGGCGGCCAAAGAAAATTTGAAGGATACTGATCAGACAGAAAGTAGCAAAAAGGAAGAGGATGCGTCATCCCCCCAACAGCCGTCAGAAGAGAAAACGACATCCAACAACAGTTCGGAAAATGGGCAAAAATCTACGGATGGAGTTTCAGGAGAGAGCCAGACATCAAATAATAAGCAGCCAAATGAGAGCCAGACGTCAGTCGAAAAAACGGCAGGAGAGAACTCTTCAACAGCTGGTAAGCCGGCAGAAGGAAACCAGTCAACGGCCGATAAGCCGGCAGGAGAGAACCTGTCAACAGCTGAAAGGCCGGCAGGAGAGAGATCGTCAACGACCGGTAAGACAGCAGAAGAGAGCCGGTCAGCAACTGATAAAGCTGTTGGAGGAAGCCAGGGAACGGTGAGCGGATCGGCAGAGGGAAGCCAGGGATCCTCCGAAAAAATATTACCGGTTCATGAGTCAGGGACAAAAATCAACGGCAGTGATCAGAAAAGTTCTGAAAAGGCAGAAGAATAGTCAGAGGGGGAGAGATAACAACTATGGAAAACATATTAATGTCTACAATGTCATCGATCGGCTGGATGTTGGGATTGGCGTTTTTGGGAATCGGTATAGGGATGGGAGTTCTGGGAAGCCGGGCGGTGGAAGCCATCGGCAGAAATCCTGAGACAAAAAGCGACATCATTCAGGGTGTTATGGTGGTGGCCGTAGTATTGACGGTGATGCTCCTTCTGCTGTTTGCGTTTATATTCCTGCTTCTGTTTTTCCATCCGTATACGGTGGGATGACAGTTTATCCGGTCACATGAAAAGATACCGTTACGGTTCACTACCAATGTCAGTGAACCGTAACAAAACACAGGGGGAAAACGGATGCAGATTATATTTGGAGCGGTTCTGGCGGTTATGGTGATTCTTAATCTGTTTATGGCCTTTGTAATCCGGCAGATTGTGGTGATAACAAACCGTCAGGTAAGGCAGCACGTGACAAGGGAGTTGGAAAGCTGTACGGCGGCGGTAGATCAGAAGATGGAAGAGATTCAGGAGATGGAGAGAGAAAAGGAAAAGCTGCAAAGTGAGATTTCCTCTCTGGAAGGTGTGGTGATGTCCTTAAAGACATCCCCCTTCTATGCTCCAAGACCCATAGCCAGAGAGTTATTCATTCCTACGGCCCGTTACATTGACAATACTTTTTTTGATAACCATAAAGTGGTCA
>CAYWRB010000407.1:0-3226 GCA_964460025.1 uncultured Hungatella sp. | reverse complement strand
ATGTCATTTAAAGTAGCATTTATCGGAGCAGGAAGTATCGGATTTACAAGAGGATTATTGGCGGATCTTTTAACCGTCCCGGAATTCCACGATATCCGGATATCCTTTACTGACATCAACCCGGACAATCTGCGGATGGTTACACAGCTTTGTCAGCGGGATATCGATGAAAACGGACTGAATATCAAGATTCATTCCACCCTCAACCGGCGGGAGGCATTTGCAGGCGCCAAATATGTAATCAACTGCGTCCGCATCGGCATGCTGGAAGCCTTTGCCACAGATGTGGAGATTCCATTGAAATACGGGGTCGATCAGTGTGTGGGAGATACGCTGTGCATCGGCGGCATCATGTATGGTCAGCGGGGGATTGCTGCCATGCTTGACTTTTGCAGAGATATTCGGGAGGTGGCGGCCCCGGGCTGCATCCTTTTAAACTATTCCAATCCCAATGCCATGGTGACCTGGGCCTGCAATCAATACGGAAAAGTGGAAACCTACGGACTCTGCCATGGAGTTCAGCATGGCCACGACCAGATCGCAAAAGCACTGGGCAAAGATAAAAAGGATGTGGATATCATCTGCGCGGGACTGAATCACCAAACCTGGTACATAAGCGTCAAAACCGACGGCACAGAACAGACCGGCAGGCTGTATGAGCTGATGGAAAAAGCAGAATTTGCCAAAGATGAGAATGTCCGCCTGGAGGTTATGAAATATTTCGGCTACTATTCTACGGAGTCCAACGGCCATCTGTCCGAATATCTGATGTGGTACAGAAAGCGGCCCGAAGAGATGGAAAAATGGATTAATTACAGCAAATGGATACAGGGTGAGACCGCAGGCTATCTCCGGGTCTGCAAGGAAAGCAGGAACTGGTTTGAAACCGATTTCCCCAACTGGCTGAAAGAACCGCCAAAAAAATTTATTCCCCAAAACCGTTCGGAGGAACACGGAAGCTACATCATTGAGGGATTGGAGACAGGGAGAGTTTACAGAGGACACTTTAATGTGATGAATCACGGAACCATCACCAATCTGCCGGACGAGTGTGTGGTGGAAGTACCCTGTTATGTGGATCACAACGGAATATCTGTGCCTAAGGTGGGAGATCTGCCTCTTGGCTGTGCCGCCATCTGTTCTCAAAGCGTGTGGGTGCAGAAATTGGCTGTGGAAGCTGCCGTTCACGGCGATATAAAGCTTCTGTACCAGGCAGCTCTGATGGATCCCCTTACCGGAGCCGTCTGTACCCCTGAAGAAATCAGGCAGATGGTAGACGAAATGCTGGTTGCCGGTGAAGAATGGCTTCCCCAGTATGCCGGCGAAATAGAAAAAGCCAAAGCCAGGCTGGAAAATAAAACCGTACCTTACCGCCCTGTCAAAGGCTTTACACTGCCGACAAAAACCATTGAAGAGATGAAGGAAGAAAAAGAAAAGTACAGGGCTATGGCGGCAGCTGCGGCAAAAGAAAATGTGGTCTAGACATCATGGCTGTCATTTAGTATACTTTTACCATCCCGGGAAAGTATGATCCCATTCTTATGAAGGAGCACATCAAATGACCCATGAATTTTCCAGAACAGAACTTCTGATCGGCTCCGATGCCATGAACCGCCTGTCTGCCTCCACCGTCTTGATCTTCGGTGTAGGCGGTGTAGGCTCCCATTGCATCGAAGCTCTGGCCCGCAGCGGCATAGGCCGGCTGATCCTGGTAGATCCGGATCAGGTTTCCATAACCAATATCAACCGCCAGTCCATAGCCTTTCACAGCACCATCGGCCGATACAAGACCCATGTGATGAAAGAACGGATTCTGGATATCAATCCCAAGGCTGTGGTGGAAACCAGAGAGATCTTTATCCTGCCGGAAAATCTGGACGCCTTCTTTGGCAGCCTGCAGGAACCTATGGATTATATCATAGATGCCATCGACACCGTATCCGCCAAGCTGGCCGTCGCTGCCTTTGCCTACGCCCATGGAATTCCCCTTATCGCCTCCATGGGCACCGGAAACAAACTGCATCCGGAGCTGTTTGAGATTGCGGATATCGGCAGCACCTCTGTCTGCCCCCTTTGTAAAGTCATGCGCCGGGAGTTAAAACGTCTCGGCATTCCAAATTTAACGGTATTATATTCCAAGGAACCTCCTATAAAGCCTGCCAATCTTGCAGAAGCTCTTGAGCCTCCTGCAAATTCCGGCCGGCAGCCCTCTCCAGGCAGACGTTCCGTTCCCGCCAGCATTTCTTTCGTCCCTCCCATAGCCGGTCTTCTCATAGCCGGCCATGTGATTCGGCAGTTGGCTGGTCATGGAGAACTATTATGATTCCCACAAAAATCTCATAAATCCCTGGATCTGTTTCCCCCAGTCTGCCTCGCAGTGCTGCCCGCCGGGCTGGCAGTAAACCTGTGCTGCCGCCCCTTTAGACGTGACACGCCTTGCTATAAGGTGGTTCCTCTTAGCCATATAGCTGTTCTTATCCTCGTGAACATGATCCGACACCCCCTGCACCTCTCTGGTCCCCCAGGATAAGTACACTCTGGTATCAGGGCTGATACTGCAGTTTTTAAACTCATTATCCAGCTGAGCCATACAGGGACTGATGGCACTGGAAACACAGGCTGCTTTGGAAAACCATTGATTATACCGTATCACCGCAAACAAAGCCATCAGACCGCCCATGCTGGAACCTGCTATCCCCGTACACTCTCGAAATGGATAGGTTCGGTAATCCCGGTCAATCACGCTTTTTAAATCCTCTGTCATCCACCGGACCGTAGCATCTCCCACTCCCTGTACCCGGCCCAAAAATCCCTTTTCTACATGGTACGGGCAATACTCATTCAGACGCTCATTTTCTTCATGGCCGCACTCCAAGCCTACTATAATCATCGGCTTATTCCAATGATCCAAAAACTCTTTCAGCCCCCAGCATGTTCCATAGGTTGCATCTCCGTCAAAAAACAGGTTATGCCCGTCAAAAAAATACATAACCGGATAGCGTTCTTGCGTATCATTATAACCGTCCGGCAGATAAATATGTAACTTGCGCATCTTTTGTGTCGGTGTAAACCAGATATCACGTTTTAAAACCATAACTATAGCCCCCACAAATCTTCTTTCGTTGTGGACACTGCATCCACTCCTGCATCAAACGCCGCAATAATGTCCTTCTTATCAGAAATCAAGCCCCCTGCCACCAGGGGAATATCCGTATAAGTACGGATC
>CAYWRB010000406.1:0-3237 GCA_964460025.1 uncultured Hungatella sp. | reverse complement strand
TATGTATGAGAAATATTCCGGGAAAAAATTTGAATGAAACGAAAGGAATCCATAAGAATATGAAGGTAATTTATTCCACGGCAGGAATTATAAGCAACACCCGTCCGGGCCAGGGAGTTATGGACATGGCTGCGGCAGGATTTGAGCATGTCCTCCTGGACCTGCCTATGTTCTGTTCCTCCTGGGAGCTGGAGAATTTTGGAAAAAGACAGAAAAAAATGGGAGTCATAACCAGCCCGGAATCTGTCTCCAAACCCTTCGTTTCCCAGAACCCGTCACAGCTGTACGAAGACATGAAACTTATGCTGGATCAATACAAAAGAGCCAGCCTGTCCACTCCTATAGCCCGTGCCCCCCATTTACCCAGGGACACAAAGCGGGAAGATTTAACTCCGCTTCTAATAAAGCTGGTTCAGAAGAGCATTAAAATCTGTGGAAAAACAGGCTGTAAGTATATCATTGTAAAACCCTTGACCTTTCTTGCAAAACAGTCAGATGTTAAAATATCCGATACAGAGCCCCTTGCTCCAAAGTCATCTGCTCCAAAATCGTCGGATATAAATCTATCCGATGCGGAACCATTCGATTCAGAACCATTCGATGTACATTCACCAGCTGTTTTGTCATCCATCACGGAAGCAGAAGACGAATGGCAAACCAACCGAAACTTCTATCTAACCCTGGCATCCACAGCCAGGCAGCAAAATGTGACCATCCTCCTGGAGAATCAATGCAGGGACATAAACGGCCACCTGGTCCGCGGCCTTTGTTCTGACCCGGATGAAGCCTGTGCATGGGTAGACAAGCTGAATCAAGAGTCAGGGGAAGAGCGTTTCGGCTTCTGTGTTGACGCAGGCTCCTGCAACCTATGCGGCCAAAACATGCAGGAATTTATCACCTCCATGGGAAGCCGTATCAAAGCAGTCATTCTGCGTGACTGCGACGGCCAGAAAGAATCATCCATGCTCCCCTTCACCTGTTCCGGCTTTGGCCAAACCAACACCGACTGGCTGGGCCTGATCCGCGGCCTTCGGTCAGTTTCCTTTGACGGCCAGCTGATCCTGGATTTCGCCACAACCGCCTGTTCCTTCTCCCCCCTGCTGCGCCCCCAGCTGCTGCAGCTGGCCAAAGCTGTAGGAGAATATTTCAAATGGCAGATCGAAATGGAGCATCTTCTGAAAAGACACGGCTCCATCGTCCTCTTCGGCGCAGGAAACATGTGCCGCAACTACATGAAATGCTATGGCAGTGACTATCCTCCCCTGTTTACCTGCGACAACAATCCCAAGCTGTGGGGCACGTTCTTTTGCGGCCTGGAGGTAAAGTCCCCGGAGAGCCTGAAGCAGCTTCCAAAAGACTGCGTCATCTTCATCTGCAACATCTATTACCGGGAGATCGAGAGACAGCTGCGGGACATGGGAATCCAAAACCATATCCAATTTTTCAACGATGAATACATGCCATCATTTTATTTTGATCGGTTGGAAAGAGGTGAATGAACATGCTCCAGGTCGGAGTGCAGACAAAAAACGTAATCAATGACGCAAACCCCAAGGAAGGCTTCACGCTCCTCAAGCAGGCAGGCTTCTCCTGCGCGGATTTCAGCCTCAACGGCTACCTTCTGAATTCTTCCCTCTACCAGTCAGAAGTAAATACATTCTTTGACAAATCCGTCCAGGAGTTGGAACATTTTTTTACTCCTCACAAGCAGGGAGCCATAGAGGCAGGAATCACCATCAACCAGATGCACATGCCCTACCCCAACTATGTCCCCAAAGCCAGCCAGGAACTAAACGATTATCTGAAACACACCGTTGCCCCCAAAAGTATGAGCATATGCGCCTATTTCGGCTGTCCATACATCGTGATCCACGGCTTCAAGCTGGCATACTTTTTAGGCTCCGAGGAAGAAGAATGGAGGCGTACCGAAGCCTTTCTGGACTACCTTGCCCCCATGGCCAAAGACATGGGCATCACCATGTGCATAGAAAATCTTTACGACAGCCTAAGCGGCCACCTGGTAGAAGGCCCATGCTGCAACGCCAGGAAAGCAGCCCGGCGCATCGACCAAATGAACGACCGATATCACGCGCAGGTTCTAGGCTTCTGCTTCGATACGGGCCACGCAAACCTTGTAGGCATCGATTTCCAGGATTTTATCACAACCCTGGACCACCGCCTGAAAGTCCTTCATATCCATGACAACGACGGGATCTCCGACCTCCACCAGATCCCCTTCACCTTCACCAAAACCCGTGAGAATCTTCCCTCTACCGACTGGGACGGATTCCTGAAAGGCCTAAAAGCCATAAACTATAGCGGCACCCTAAGCTTTGAGACCGCCCCGGTCCTCACCTCTTTCCCCAAAGAGATGAAACCCCAGGCACTATCATTCATAGCCCAAATAGGAAACTATTTTTCCAACTGTATGAGTGTTTAGTTAAGAGAAAGGAGGTCCAAAAAATTGAACATCCAAGTCAACCTAAAACAAATAACCAAACGCCGCAACTCCATCCTCCCCAAAACCTACCCCATCCACGGCACCCCCGCCACGGTCCGTGACTTAATCCTTGCAGTAACCGATGCCGGTGTAACAGAATACAACCAAAACATGGCCCAATCCGACCTTCTCACCTGCCTGACCAAATCCCAGATCGAAGACCAAGCCCAGGCCGGAAAAGTATCCTTCGGCGTCAACTACGGCGAAAAACAAGCCGACCCTCAAAAAGCCAGAGAAAACGCCATCCAATGCTTTGAAGACGGAATCTACCGCATCTTCATGGATGACCGCCCTCTGGAACATTTAGACGATCCCATTGAAGTAACAGAAGAAAACATATTTACCTTTGTCAGACTGACAATGCTTTCAGGAAGGATGTGGTAGAACCTATGGCAGAATTTGATTACAACACCCGAGCCGCCATCGACAGAAAAAGGCGGGAAGAACGAGAAAGACGAATCTCAAAGCTATCTCACACAGACCAACAGCTTGCCCGGGAGCTTGCCGGAGTCAGCGGAACTGGCAGCAACTTAATCAACAGCGAGACAGGCAAATTTTACGGCGATCCATCCCTGACCCCCTCCCGGTGGTTTAAAAGCCACACTCTCATGAAGGCCTTTGTCCCCGAAGAGTATCAGGAATCCTTTCTCTACATCATAGACAAGCTAAACCAGTTCCCCTTCACCTACGGCTGGAACCGCCGGACAGTCCGGACCGCCGCCTATGGCCCCAGTGTC
>CAYWRB010000405.1:1959-3246 GCA_964460025.1 uncultured Hungatella sp. | reverse complement strand
TATTTTCTTCTGCCGGCTCGCTTTCATCTGCTGATCCGCTTTCTTCCCCGGATTCTTCCATTTCGGAGACACTGAGTTCTGCTGTTTCCTCTGTCTCGTTTTCTGTTTCCTCACTGGTCCCGGCCGTGTTTTCTGTCCCGGCCTCCGTCTCACTGCTTGTCTGCTCCGTTTTTACCTCATCCTGAACTGTTTTTTCTTCCTCGGATGATTTCTCCGGAACCTGGAGTCCGGTTCCGGTAACAGCGCTCTCTGTTTCAAGAGCTGACGTTTCTGTTGATGCAGTCTGTCCTGCGGTACTTTGGGGCAGTGTGTTATCTGCCATGGCTGGCTGCGCCGGCAGCATAAGCAACACTGCCAGCACTGCGGCCAGCTTTCGTTTCATAAATCTCATTGCTTTCTCCCTTCCCTTTTCATTTTGCAGCTATATCTCTTCAGGAGCGGTCAACTCCTGCGGATACCTGTTATTTTTTCTTTCCATCCCATACGCCGTCGGCATTTACATAATATCCATCCGGCGTCTTCTCGTTATAGAGCATTGCTCCAAGGGGCTTGGACTTTTGTTTGGCGTTATACTGCCATTTATTGGTCTCCTTGTTCAGTTCCCAGGAGGCTCCTGTCACTTTCGTGTTAAAGTAATACCATTTGCTGTTGATGGTCCTCCATCCTGTTGACATACCGCCCTCCACCGGATCCAGATAGTAGGTATGCTGGTCTACAGGGTCTTTATACCAGCCGCCTGCCATTCCAGTGTTGACGGACAGCATATACCATCTGCCCAGACGATAATCATATACCCAGCCAGACTTCAGATACCCGTCGGCTCCAAAGGCGTACCAGGAACCGTTGACCTTTTCCCAGATGATCTGTTCTACGGTCTCTTTTGTTTCCAATACGGTCATATAACCGGTTGCTGTGGTTTTATCGGCGTAGATCAACTTCCAGCCTTTTTCATCCTGCTGCCAGTGGGAATATCCTGATTTTCCATCTGTAATGATTCCTGTATCCTTATGAACATATCCCTTTTTCGGATCCTTGTATATCCTGGAAGAACTGCTGCTTCCTCCCCCGCTGCTTCCGCTGCTGTTACTGCTTCCACTGCTAGTGCCGCCGCTGTTTCCTGAACTGCCAGTTCCTGTAACACGGAAATTTTGTGCCGCCCTTTTTAGAATTTTCGTATTCTTTGTTCTGAACTCGATTCCCAGGGTATGGACTCCCGTTTTATTGGACCGCTTCAGCGTCTGGCTTCTGATGGTGATTCTGGTGCTTCCTGCTTCGGAGGTATAATCT
>CAYWRB010000405.1:0-1935 GCA_964460025.1 uncultured Hungatella sp. | reverse complement strand
GTTCCCTTAGCCAGTTTCTCTCCATCGAGAAATACGTCAACAAACTCTTCGTATTCTCCCTTTGAGACCATCGTATAGTCTCCCACAGCGCTCATAGTGATGTCCGGTACCCGCTGTGTCAATTCGTATCCCGGGTCCGTGGAAGCCTCTACATTGGCATCCGTATTTTCGGTGACCGTAAAAGTAAAGGTTCTTTCACTTTCCTCAAAAACTTCGCGGGTGCTCTTCATATGTACGGTAAATGTAAACTCGCCTGTCTCCGTAGGAACACCGTATAATTCGCCGTTTGGCAGCAACCTCATACCGGCAGGCAGTTTGCCGCCCGTAAGGTTATAGGTTATTCCCTCCCACTGGCTGTATTTATTACTGTTCTGAATCATGGTTCCGTAAGGAACATACTTGACCCCATCAGGAATTTCCTCCGTCGTAAAGCCTGGATCTCCCACAATACCGGTCAAAGCCAGCACCATTAAAACCTTATCGCCGGATTTGATGGTCAGGGTTCCGGAGATGTCTTTGACCCATTCCACAGATCCGTCTTCGTTTTCCTCATACTCAATTTCAATGTCATCCTTTGGCTCGATGCACAGTCTGGCCAGATTGGGCAGTTCTCCATGGGGAGTATTTACCCCGTCTTTTTCCACCGACCCAAAACCAGCCAGGGAATGTCCGCCTTTCAGCGTCCAGTAGCTGTTCAGCTGTACCACATCGGAAACCAATTCTGCCTTCAGGTCAGGAATATCCTGAGTTCCCATATTTACCAACAGAATTATGTGCTCATAGTTATACCAGTCGCTCAGGAACATTTCACGGGTGGAATATATCACGCCGTCCTTTTCATACGTCATTGCAGCTTTATCTGCCAAACTGTTGATGTAAAGCCTTCCCTGGCCATCGTTTTTCTTTACTGCCTGAACCCAGTAATTCTTTGTCTTTCCGTTTTCTGAAATTACCGTATACTGCACTGGCCCTTTTGAAAAATCCCGAAGACTCTGGCCGCTGACTTCCGGAGTATTGCCGCCTGCAGCGTATACCTTTTGATTCTTCTCATTCCAAACTGGAGCAAGTCTTTTCAGGTTTACATTTTCATCTACTAAAAAGGTAGGATAGTTGTATTCTCCATAGGAATCATTTTCATCACCTACCAGATAGCAGGGCACATCATTTCCCTGTTCATCTCTGAGTCCGCTAAAAAGTAGATCCGTACCGACGCTGTCATCTTCAGCGATAACTGTAATCGGACACCAATACTTCTTTTCACTTTTCAAGGTTCCGTCTTCTATGCTTCCGGAAATTTCTGTAAAAATAGTAAATTCTACAGATTGGCTATAATCCGCTTTGTAGCCTTTTTCTTCTGAAAACAGGAGATCGCTGATATCCTCTGCTCCTGCTTTTACAGCCTCTTCTATGGAACTATAATGTCCTTTATAGGCTGCGGCTGACACAGGAGTATATTCCACACCATTGTTTTTAAGACATACAACCGTATAATACTCTTTTTCGGCAGCATATCCTGATTTCAATCTGACTTCTCTCCCACTGCCCCACGTACTTAGTACGACAGAAGTCCTTTGCTCTCCTGTCCCGTCGTACATATCTTTTACCACAGCAGTCAGTCCCCTTTGTCGAACTCTTATATGCATCCTCAGCCAGCCAGTTACCTTCCCAGATGAATAAGAGACCATATCAATCGTTTTGTTCATACCGCCTTTAACCAAAAATCCGCCTCCGGCCACATCTGCCTTTCCTAATAACTGACTTGTAATATCCTCTCCCTGCTTGACTACTTGGCCATTACTATACCCATATCCATCATATATTCTTATCTCATTATAATCAGGATTCGGAAAAATCTGCTCATTGAACTCCAGCCCAATATAAAAATTATCCCCCTCTCCTTTCTCCCCATCAAGTATTGTAACGTCTAACAGTTCA
>CAYWRB010000404.1:0-3246 GCA_964460025.1 uncultured Hungatella sp. | reverse complement strand
CAATATCAATTTTATAGGAATAATATTCTCCTGATTTCGGAATAAAAAAAGACTCGAAAATACATTTCTATTTCCGAATCTTGATTTCTATATAAAAATGAGTTAAATCCCTATCGTTAAAAGGAGTTATTTGATCCCGGAACATCCTCTCCGCAGCATCCACTCCCGATCATCAGCTCAATTCCTCTGCATCCGCCATCCCCGCCTCATTCTCCAAACGCCTTATACCCAAGCTTTTTCGACACCTCAAGGGCAATCTCACGGAATGTGTCCAGCCGCTTGTTTAGGATTTCATCCTTCATCCGCCCCTTGGGCCCTGTCACGCTCATGCCTGCTATGATGCGGCCGCTGGCATCAAAAACAGGAAATGCAAGGCAGCGGATTCCGATTTCACGCTCTTCCTCATCGTAAGCATACCCCCGCTGCCGGATTCTCTCCAATTCCTGTTTCAGGCTCTCTTTCGTTACATATGTATTATCCGTAAATCGGGGAAGCCCCTTTTTCAATATAAACTGTTCCAGCTCCTCATCACTGTAATTCAGCAAAAGAAGTTTTCCGTTTCCCGTACAGTGCATGGGAGCCGCATTTCCTACATACTGAATTGCCATCAAGGAAGAATTGGTCTCTCGTATCACATCAATATAGACCGAGCTCATATTTTGTTCTACCGCAATATTGGTGGATTCTCCGAAAACCCTGGTCAGCCGTTCCAGATAGGGTCTTGCAATCTGCTTCAAATCCCTGTGGTTGCTTACATGATTGGCCAGCGCGACGATTTTAAAGGTTGCAAAATATTGAAGGGTAGACGGGTTCTGCTCGATATACCCCTTATCCATCAATGTATTTAAATATCTGGTAGCAGTGGTATTGGTCATTTTCAAATCTTTTGCAAGATCCAAAAGACGTACCGGTTCCTGTTTTAAAATCATATATTCCAACACAGATAATGTTTTCTCCCCGGATTGAATCCCAGGCGTTTTCGGATTCTCAGACATAGCAATATACTCCCCGTTTCACAATATCGTCTTTGATGCTGGCCCAATCCTCCCGCCTGATCCCTGCAGTGGTTAGGCGGGAAGAGAACATGGACATCAACATTACTATGATAAGAGAAATTTCCAGTTTTTGCAACATAATCTGCCAGAATCTGTCAGAAAGTTTGATCTTTCGCCCTATTTTCCTTATGGATTCACCATCACAGACACCCCATCCGGAATTCCAAGGATCCTGCCGTCACAAATTCCCTGTTTCTTCAAAATTCCATCTGCAATTTCCACAGCCTCTTCAATGGAATGGGCCGGAATCATATGAAGATCCTTTACCAGTTCGTCCTCAGCCTCAGAAACATAAATCACATGGGCATGCATCAATACACGGGCAAAGATCTGTGACTGCCACTGATCAACGATCGTCTGTTCCGGCGGCGTATCCAGAAAATTCCTCATCATCCTCTCAAGATTCTTCTCATCGCGAAAAGTCTCATGAAACACTCTGCCTCCATGCCCATCATTGGACCTGGCAGCCATAATGATGACGCCGCCTGGTTTTACCGTGGCCTCGGCGGCTGTCATGCCCTTCACCGCCTGATAAATATTCTGATCCAACGGATAACCGCCGTTGGTGGTAATCACAATGTCAGAAGGAACTGCCTGGACGCCGCACAGATTTCTTAAAAACTCCCTGCCCTTCTCATGTGCCTTGTCCACATCTCCTGCAACCCCGTAAACCACCTTTTTCTCAGAATTGATTACCACATTGCAGATAAACTTAAGATTCGCCTTTTTGGCCGCAAATATCATATCCTCATGAATCGGATTCCCGTCTATGATCCCTGTCCTTGCCTTGGGATGATTGATAAATGCACTGTTGTGATTATAAAGCACCGTTTTTCTGGAAACGATACCAGGCAGCACACTTTTTCTCCCCCCTGAAAACCCGGCAAAGAAATGTGGCTCTATGAATCCTTCCGCCACCAGAAGATCCGCTTCCAAAGCCAGCCGGTTCACTACCAGCTCCCCTCCGGAAGGAAGTTTACCTGCAGATACCAGATTCGCCTCGTCATCGCAGTCATGGATCACGATTCTTTCGTTTCGTACAATTTCCTCACCGAATTTTTCCACCAGCTCTTCCACCCTGGTTTCCCGGTGACAGCCTGTGGCAATCAGAAATGTAATTTCCGCTTCTGGATTTCCCTTACGAATCTCCTTAAGCATCTGAGGAATGATTACTTTTGACGGCACCGGCCTGGTATGGTCCGATGCAATGACTACAATTTTTTTCTTTTCCTTTGCAAGCTCACAAAGCCTGGGGCTTCCAACCGGATTTTGGAGCGCATCCTTTACAAGCTCCTCCTCCGATTTGCCCGGATCATATCCGTCCAAAGCAGATACCATGGTTCCTGCATAACGTTTTTCTGGTATGTCATAGACCAGCTTCCCTTTTCCATATGGAAATACTACCTTCGGCATCGTTCTTTTTCTCCTATGCTTCCTTATTGATAATCCCACTCAAATCCCCGGATACCGCAGCACGGATAATGGGCCCCATGTATGGATCCACATCTTCCGCAGTCATAGGAATCGGCATGTTCTGAAGCTTCATGGACAACTGAGGATCCTTGGCCGCCGTAAGGATTTTCTCCACATACTCCTCCGTGAATCCATCCAGATCCTTTAACCTGGTTGGCGCTCCGATGGATTTTCCAAAGGCGATGAGTCCTTCGGAAACAGCGATGGCACGGTCCCTTCCCTGGATGGCCGCAGAGCCCTTTTCCATAAACCCATGCTTTGCAAGGATTTGTCCTACTGCCTCCAGCTGATTCTGAATGGCAGGAGAATAGAATACCGCATAGTAAGGATTCATGATGCCGCATGCGGTTCCGTGAGCCACCAGATCCACCAGGGAAAAACTGGTGAGATGGGCGCCGCTTGTTCCTCCGATCATAATGGCATAACCGCCAAGATCCGTTGCCAGACCAAGAGCTTCTCTCGCCTCCCTGTCTCCAGGATTCTCGATCACTCTCTTTGCATAGGAAACCGTCAATTCAATAGCCGTCTCCGCAAGAGATTTTGCCAGTTCATAATTGTCAGGCTTAGCTCCGCAGAACACCTCAAAGGTATGGGAAATTGCATCCAGAGCACCGTCAATGGACACATGCACCGGCATAGTCAGGGTAGTCTCATAGTCAAACAAGCTGGCGTCCGGAACGATGGCCATATCTACAATTAATTTCTTCTGCCCCGCTAC
>CAYWRB010000403.1:0-3254 GCA_964460025.1 uncultured Hungatella sp. | reverse complement strand
GATTACAAAGAAATCAGAGAATGTTTCCATCACAAGAGATGTTTCGGGTGAAGGTGTTCAGCAGGCGCTGCTGAAAATCCTGGAAGGTACGGTAGCCAGTGTTCCTCCTCAGGGAGGAAGGAAACACCCTCATCAGGAACTGCTTCAGATAGACACCACCAATATTCTATTTATCTGCGGAGGGGCTTTTGACGGTCTTGAAAAGATTATTGAGCGCCGTTTAAGCACAGGCTCCATTGGATTTAATGCGGAGATTGTGGATAAGAATCACACGGATATCGACAAATTGTTAAAGCAGGCAGAGCCTCAGGATCTTATGAAGTTTGGTTTGATTCCGGAATTTATCGGACGTGTTCCTGTGACGGTGTCCTTGGAACTTTTATCGGAAGAGGCATTGCTGCGTATCCTGAAGGAGCCGAAGAATGCTTTGGTAAAACAGTATCAGAAGCTGTTTGAGTATGATGATGTGAAGCTGGAATTTTCCGATGACTCTTTGCGGGAGGTAGCTAAGTTAGCAACAGAGAGAAAGACAGGAGCCAGAGGTCTTCGTTCCATTATGGAGTCTGTGATGATGGATTTGATGTATGAGGTGCCGTCGGACAACAACATCGGTATCTGTACCATTACAAAGTCCGTGGTGGATAAGACAGGCGAGCCGGAGATCATATATCGTGATGCCGCAGTGCCTCGGAAAAATATGGCTCAGAGACTGAAAAAAGAGCGATCAGGTGAGATTGCCTGACTGCCTGTAAAAAGATGGGAGAGATTTTGTCCCATCTTTTTTAAGTCATATGTCGTGTGAAAACAGGAGGATTAAAATGGAGGGAACATCCATTACCATACCGGTCATTGCTCTGCGAGGACTGACAGTTTTTCCTGAGATGATGATCCATTTTGATATCAGCAGAAAAATATCTGTGACAGCAGTGGAGAAAGCCATGTCCGGCAATCAGAAGGTATTTCTTGTGACCCAAAAGAGGCCGGAAGTACTGGATCCCACATGGGAGGATTTATATCATATAGGAACGGTTGCTGTTGTCAAGCAGCTGGTAAAGATGCCAAACGGAGTGATCCGTGCTATGGTGGAGGGGATAGAGCGGGCACATCTTCTGTCCCTGGAGATCCAGGAATCCATGCTGGTGGGGCAGGTGGAGCCTATGGATGAAGAAGGTGAGGAATTGGACCCTGGGGCGAAGGAAGCCATGCTTCAGGTTTTGAAAGATAAGCTGGAGGAATATGGGGCAGGATATCCCAGATTTGCCAAAGAGGTTCTGCCCAATCTTTTAAGTATTCAGGATCTGGATTATCTCATCGACCAAAGCTGCCTGCAGCTGTCCTGGGATTATCTGGTGCGCCAGGAATTTTTGGAGGCTGTGGGGACAGCTGAGCGGTACGAGATACTGGTTCGCCATTTATTTACGGAGATCGAGGCAGGGCGGATCAAGCAGGATTTTCAGAATAAAGTGAAGTCTGCCATCAATAAGAATCAGAAAGATTACATATTGAGGGAGCAGATGCGCATCATCCGAGATGAGTTGGGTGAAAACGGTTCTGCTGATGATGTGGAAGAATATGAAAAAAAGACGGAGCAGTTAAAGGCTGACAAGGAGACCAAAGAAAAACTGTACAAGGAGATCAACCGGCTGAAGGATATGCCTGGAAGCAGCCAGGAGGCCAACGTTATCCGAAATTATATTGAGACCCTTCTGGAGCTTCCCTGGAAAAAGGTGTCCAAGGATAACAATGATATCGATCACGCCAAGGAGATTCTGGACGAGGACCATTATGGTCTGGAAAAAGTCAAGGAACGGGTGCTGGAGTATCTGGCTGTCCGCAGCCTGACAAAAAAAGGAACGGGGCCGATCTTGTGCCTGGTAGGACCGCCTGGAACAGGAAAGACTTCCATTGCCCGTTCCGTAGCCAGAGCATTGAATAAAAAATATATCCGTATCAGTCTGGGAGGTATCCGGGATGAGGCGGAGATCAGAGGCCACCGAAAAACCTATATAGGAGCCATGCCCGGACGGCTGGTAGAGGGGCTTCGCCAGGCAGGAGTAAGCAATCCCCTTATGCTTCTGGATGAGATCGACAAGGTCAGTTCAGACTATAGAGGCGATGCGTCTTCCGCACTTTTGGAGGTACTGGACGGGGAGCAGAATATGAGATTCCGGGATCATTATGTGGAGACGCCTATCGATTTATCCCAGGTACTGTTTATCGCCACGGCCAATACCACCCAGACCATTCCCAAGCCTCTTCTGGACCGGATGGAAATGATCGAAATCAACAGTTATACGGAGAATGAAAAGTTCCATATTGCCAAAAACTATCTGGTGAAAAAGCAGATGGAGAAAAACGGGCTTCCGAAGGATCAGCTTACCATCAGCGACGGGGCGGTGCGTCGGATTATCCACAACTATACCAGGGAGGCCGGCGTCCGGAATCTGGAGAGGAGAATCGGGGATATCTGCCGCAAATCTGCCAGACAGTATCTGGAGAATAAGAAGACAGGGATTCGGGTGACAGAGTCCAATCTGGAAAAATATCTGGGGAAGGAAAGAATCTCCTTTGAAGATGCCAATGAGGAAGATCAGATCGGTGTTGTCCGTGGCTTGGCATGGACCAGTGCAGGAGGGGACACCCTGCAGATTGAGGTCAATATCATGCCAGGAAAAGGGGAACTGAGACTGACCGGGCAGATGGGGGACGTGATGAAGGAGTCCGCCCAGATTGCTTTGACTTATGTCCGCTCCGTCTGTCCGAAGTATCAGGTAAAGGATGATTTTTTCGAGAAACATGATCTTCATATCCACATACCGGAGGGAGCAGTGCCCAAGGACGGCCCCTCGGCAGGGATTACGATGGCTACGGCCATGATTTCCGCGGTGACGGAGAGGATGGCGGATTGTAAGGTGGCTATGACCGGAGAGATCACTTTAAGAGGGCGGGTGCTGCCTATCGGAGGGTTAAAAGAGAAAATCCTTGCCGCAAAAATGGCTCATATTAAGAAGGTGCTGGTGCCGGACAAGAACCGTCCGGATATCGGAGAGCTGTCTAAGGAGATTACCAAGGGACTGGAGATCGTGTATGTGAAGGAGATGGCGGATGTGCTGAGGGAGGCACTGGTGTCAGGATGAATCAGGTGAAAGGAAGATAAGACATGATTATAAAGAAAGCGGAATTGGAGACCGTGTGTGGAATTACCAGCAAGGTGCCGGATAACCGCCAGCCGGAGTTTGCATTTGCCGGAAAGT
>CAYWRB010000402.1:0-3261 GCA_964460025.1 uncultured Hungatella sp. | reverse complement strand
AAACACCTCAAATCCGCTCATTTTTCTACGAAAAATGGCTACTTTTCGGTGTTTTTCGCGTCCTAAAGTCATGCTTTTTCATGCAAGCATGAAACGCATGACCTTTTGACGCTTGTATCATATCATAGCCTACGGTGTTACGCAAGCAGAAGTTTGCGGTTGTGCCACTCTCTATAAAGGAAGAGAGGCTGCCCTATGACAACCCCTCTTTAGATTTAGACCAACTTCATTATAAATGCTTACTGCATCTCATAGACGCCGTTTACAATCTTTGCAGCCTTCGGCTCCTTGTCAGGCTCACCTGCTGCGTTCCAAGACATACCTGAACCGGTCAGGCCGTCGATGGTAATCTCTGTCATAGCCGGCTTCAATGCATCACAGATGGCAGAAGCATCCATATCCGGAGTCACGCCGGATTGCTCAATAGCTGCCTTCAACGCATAAACCGCATCGTAAGAATCAGCTGCAAACTGGTTGGGCTCTTCGCCGTATGCCGCCACATAATCGGAAGTAAACTTCTTGCTGGACTCCTCTGTTGCGGAGAATGGAGTCAGAAGCATGACGCCCTCTGCCAGAGAAGTATCAAAGTTCTCTACGGACAGAATACCGTCCATACCGTCTACGCCAAAGAAAATAGGAGCAAAGTCCTTGTCGCTGGCCTGCTTTAAGATGATGGAAGCCTCCTGATAGTAAATCGGAAGGAATACCAGTTCTGCATTGGCCTCTTTTGCCTTGTCAAGCTGTACGGAGAAATCCGTAGCCGTATCGGCGGTAAATGCCTCGTCCGAAACGATCTGAAGTCCCTGATTCTCTGCTTCCTTCATAAATGCCTCACGGATACCGGAAGAATACTCCGTGGAACTGTCATAAATAATAGCAACGGTAGTAGCCAGCTTGTTCTCGCCAATGTACTTCGCTGCTGCCATACCCTGGTCCGGGTCGGAGAAGCATACACGGAATACATTATCAGGAGACACACACTCTACGGCAGAACCGGATGGTGTGATCTGGAACATATTGTCATTGGATGTCTCTGCTGCCACTGCGATACATGGGCCGGATGTGGTAGAACCTACGATCATCTGTGCGCCCCAGTCTTTCAAGGTATTGTATGCGTTGACAGACTTCTGAGCATCATGCTCATCATCCTGTGGATTAAGTTCCAGCATGTAGCCGCCTGCTCCGCCTGCCGCATTGATCTCCTTCACTGCCAGATCGGCACCGTTCTTTACCGCGTTGCCGTAAGCAGCTGCTCCGCCGGTAAGAGGTCCGATAACGCCGATCTTAAATGCACCTTCTGCCGCATCACCTGCACCGGAATTGTCTGCTGCTGCAGCAGTGGTCTCTTCCTTTTCTGCCGCCGCAGTGGTGGTATCTCCGCCTGCTGCCGCCGTCGTTGTTGTATTTCCGCCATTGCCGCCGCCACAGGCTGTCAAAGAGGCAACCATAGCTGCCGTCAAACCTAAAGCAATCAGTTTTTTCATAATTTTCTTTTCCTCCTCATAGAAATTCTTTCATGTAAAAACTTTATACATTATAACTTTATCATTTTCTCTTGTCAACACTTTCCTATGATAAAGCCCTACATAGAAGTTATACGTATTATTCCTTCAGGTTATCAAAATATCTTGATGCCGCCTGCATATTTTCCTATAAGCCGTCCTTTTTCCTCCGCCAGGTACAAAAACCGAACCAGACGTTCCCGGATTCCCCAGCCATCCCGGCGCCAAATCGCCGAGTCATCGGCAACCAATACATCCGCCTCATAGCCTTCCTCAAAGCTCCCCACCTTTCCAAAGAAGGAACCGCCGCCAGCCGTAGCCAGGTAAAATCCTTCCTCCGGCGTCAAAGGCTGCGCCCCTTCATCAATGAGCTTCCGGTAAAGTTTCGATACTCCGATGGCGTCGGTGATACAGCGGAACATGGACATGTTGGCACCTCCGGCCAGGTCCGTTCCAAGCCCTACCGAAAGCCCCTGGTCCAGATATCTGCGCACCGGTGCAATCCCTGAAGAAAGATTCACGTTGGACTGAGGACAGTGGGCCACATAGACCCCGTTTTCCTTCATCCGCCTGACCTCTTCCGGAGTAGAATAAACACAGTGAGCCATGACCACCGGTGCATGTTTTCCTTCCCTGTCCCCAAATAAGCCAAAACGGTCATATACATCCCCATAGAAGGCAGACCAGGGGTACAATTCCTTCACCCATTCCACCTCCGATTGGTTTTCCGAAAGGTGAGACTGTACCGGCAGATCATACTCTTCTTTCAGCCTGCCTAACCCCTCCATAAGGCCTTCGCTGCATGTGGGAGCAAACCTAGGCGTCAATATGGGTTTCACATTCTCATATGCCTCCATGGTATCCAAAAGCCACCTGCGGGTATCCCGAAGAGAGGCCTGGCCGTCTCTCTCCCTCAGAAAATCCGGGCAATTCTGATCCATATTTACCTTTCCCACATAAGTCTTCAGATTGGTCGCCTCCAGCTTATCCATCAGCAGTTTCGTGGCCGGCACATGAATCGTGGCGAAAACCACTGCCCTGGTGGTAGGACTCCGCTTCAGGTCCTCCGTAAAATTCCCGTAGGCTTTCTTTGCATAATCCAATGACTCATAACGGCTTTCCTCCGGAAACGTATGGGTCTTGAGCCATTCTAAAAGTTCCAGATCCATCCCAAGACCACAGAACGGATACTGAGGCCCGTGGAGATGTAGATCCGTCATCCCCGGAAAAATAAGGGCATCCCCGTAATCTGTCACAGGCAGGCCTTTAAACTTTTCCGGTATCTCCGGAAACACTCCCTGAGAAATCCCCTCACAACACACCAGATACCCCTGCTCCATAACCGCCAGTTCCCTGGGTGATTTGCTGTAGCAAATCATCCCCCTTAAAATCCATGAATTTTCTCTCATTCCTGGTTCCTCCTTCCCTTTCCTTATTAATATAGATTCAAAGAAAAAAGCTGGCTACATAGAATCATGTAGTCAACTTTTACGGTAGTTGGTAGAAACTTCCGGCCAATTCCGGAAATATACACAATTAATTCACAATTTATTAAGATATTTTTATCATATCATCAAAATATCCTTTTGTCTAGTATCAATTATAGCTCTTTCAGAGTTGTTCCATTCTCTTTCTCAGTTCCTCAATCTCTGCTTTCATGCTCTCATTCTCTGCTTTTATGCCTTTCAATACTGCATCCTTTTCTGTTAATGCCTTTTCTTTTTCTTCTATTATATTTTTCTTCTCCTCCAATTCCTTC
>CAYWRB010000401.1:0-3270 GCA_964460025.1 uncultured Hungatella sp. | reverse complement strand
AATTCTGACCATCGGAACCGTAGGGATTCTTTGCGACAAGGTGTTTTCGCTGGTGATTCACAAGGTGGCAGGGATATGGGAGGAAGGCGGGACGGAATGAAAATTACGGATTTAAAAAAGGGGTATCAGGTGTCCGGCCGTTTTCTTCCGGTTCTTGAGGGACTGAATCTGGAAGTGGAAGAGCGGGGGATTACTGTGGTCTTGGGGCGGAGCGGATGCGGAAAGACAACGCTTTTAAGGCTGATTGCAGGGCTGGAGAAGGCAGACGCGGGAAGGATTCAGTGGGCAGGGGCCATGGATGACGGTATGGACTGCCGCACCGGTCATAAGACAGGGGTCATCTTTCAGGAACCCCGTCTGATGCCCTGGCTGACAGTAGAGAAAAATATTTTATTTGGGGTTGGCAAAAGGGAGCAGAACCTTCAGCCCCTTCTTGAACTTACCGGCCTTACCGGCTTTGAGAAGGCTTATCCCTCTCAGCTTTCCGGAGGAATGAGGCAGAGGGTGGCTCTGGCAAGGGCCCTGGCCTATGAACCGGATTATCTTCTGATGGATGAGCCCTTTGCGGCGCTGGATTATTTTACCAGAGAGCAGATGCAGCAGGAACTTTTGAACATTTATAAGAAACAAAAGAAGGGGATTCTGTTTGTGACTCACAGCATTGAGGAGGCCTTAACCATAGGAACCCATATAGTGGTTCTGGAAAACGGAGTCTGCGGGAGGGAGTATCGTCTGGAGACACTGGCCTTTCCCAGGGATTTATTGTCTGGACAGCTTATTGAATTGAAGCGGGAATTGATTGAACGGATCGAAAAACAGCCATTTTTCCCAGAAAAATGAGCGCATTTCAGATGTTTTAGGAAAATTTTTATTTGGAGGAATTGATTGATGAAAAGAAATGTAATTGCATTGACACTGGCAGCAGCTATGGCCATCGTATCTCTGGCGGGCTGTGGAGGGCAAAGCGGCAGCGCCGGTACGTCTGCGGCCCAGACTACGGCTGCAGCCCAGGAGACGGAGACGGTAGCAGGAAGCAGCGCGGCAGATGGAAACGGCAAGGAAGAAGAAAACAATACGGAACCGGAAAAGGATATGACAGAAGCCGTTTTGGCGGAGGAAAAGGGAACCATTGCCGTGACTTATGTGAAGTCTCCTTTAAATGTTCCTTCTATCGTGGAGAAAGACCAGCAGATTTTTGCAAAAGAATTTGGAAAGCTGGGGTATGGCGTGACCTATTCGGATCTGACTACCGGGCCGGAACAGACCCAGGCCCTGGCCTCCGGAGACATCCAGTTCCTCTATGCCGTTGGCGCCACATCCGTGATTTTAGCGGCATCCAATGATGCGGATATTAAGATTATCAGCACATACAGCCGGTCTCCGGAAGCGTTTAAGCTTTTCGGAAAGGATGATTCCATAAAGTCCCCGGAAGATTTAAGAGGTAAAAAAGTAGCAGGCCCCAAGGGAACCATTCTTCATGAACTTTTGGTGGCGTATCTGGCAGGCGCAGGAATGACAGAGGAGGATATTGAGTTTATGTCCATGGGAATTCCTGATGCCCAGGCTGCTTTGGCAGGCGGAAGCGTAGACGCGGCTCTCCTTGCAGGGCCGGTTGCATACAATATGGAGAAGGACGGTTTCCCGGTTATTACCAATGGAACCGGCCTGACAGAGGCCACCATCGTGGTAGCTGCCAGCGGTGAATACATTGACAGCCATCCGGAGGAAGTAAAGACATTTCTGGAGGCTCAGAAGCAGGTTCTTGACGTGATAGAAGCAGATACGGAAGCTGCTATGGAAGCTACGGCAAAGGAAACGGAACTGACCATAGACGCAGTGAAGGAAATGTATCCTATGTATGATTTTGACATGACCATAAGGGATTCGGACATTGAGGCCATGAAGAAAACCGTGGTCTTCATGAAGGAAAACGGGATGATTGAACATGATGTGGATATCGAGGCATTGATTTGGAGAGCCGAATAAGGCTTTCGGATGCAGCAAAGGGGCTGACTGATTCCGGCCTTTTTGGCAAGGAAAATGGTAAAATTACGGCGAAGCTTGAAAGGCGGAGACAGGGATTATGAATGCAGTGGAAAAATTGATTGACGGACAGCTGATGGAGAAAAGGGATTTTCTGGAGATTCTTGCCGGTTTTGGGGATGAAAGAACAATGGAACGCCTGACACAGGAGGCAGTCCGGGTAAGGAAGAAGTATTACGGAATCAAGGTATTTACCCGCGGTCTCATTGAGTTTACCAACTACTGCAAAAACAATTGTTATTACTGTGGAATCCGCTGCGGCAATCCCAACGCGGTTCGGTACCGCCTCACAAAGGAAGAGATACTGGAATGCTGCGCGGAAGGCTGGGGCCTGGGATTTCGTACCTTTGTCCTGCAGGGAGGGGAAGACCCTTTCTATACGGATGAGAGGATGGCGGAGATTATCCGGGAAATAAAGAGGCGGTATCCGGACTGTGCCCTGACCCTTTCTGTGGGGGAAAAATCTTACGAAACCTACCGTCTGTTTCGGGAGGCCGGAGCGGACCGGTATCTTCTGCGCCATGAAACGGCGGATGAGGCCCATTACCGGAAGCTGCACCCGGAGATCATGAGTCTGAAACACCGCAAACAATGCTTGTATGATTTAAAATCTCTGGGGTATCAGACAGGGGCAGGAATGATGGTGGGAAGTCCGGGGCAGACCATGGAGACCCTTGGCGAAGATCTGCTGTTTCTTCAGGAGCTGAACCCTCATATGGTAGGAATCGGCCCGTTTATTCCTCATCATGACACTTGTTTTGCCAAAGAAGCGGCAGGAAGCGTGGAACTGACTCTGTATCTTCTGTCAGTTATCCGCCTGCTTCTCCCCAGAGTGCTTCTTCCTGCAACCACGGCTCTGGGAACCTTGGACCCGTTTGGAAGGGAAAAGGGGCTGGCGGCAGGGGCCAACGTGGTGATGCCCAATTTATCCCCGGTGAGAAATCGGAAGAATTATGAACTGTATGACAATAAGATTTGCACCGGGGAGGAATCCGCCCAGTGTCGCGGATGTTTGGAGAAAAGGATAGCGTCGGCAGGTTATGAGATGGTTTCGGAGCGGGGGGATTTTGACAGACATACAGTTCTTTAAATTAGGAAATACTGCGCCCTGATAAGATGGATAAAGCCGCAAAAGTCTTTATGGAAATCAGCCATTGAATAGGATATACTATAGGCATAACAAAAACACTTTTCTTTCATCATAAGGAGGTGAAAACGATATGCCAT
>CAYWRB010000400.1:0-3279 GCA_964460025.1 uncultured Hungatella sp. | reverse complement strand
GAGGCTACCCATAATTGAGTAGCCTCTCATTACCTATCCTCATTAAATTTTTTGGGCAATCCGATATCCTTCATAAATCGCCCATTTTGCGTCACGAGCCTTTACTGCGTCTCCAACCCTATAAACCTCCTCTGCCAGCCCTTCTGCTTCGAAAGGTACATAAGCTTTGGAACCAAGAGCCAATACAACGTGATCATAGCCATCAAGAGTCATCTTCTCTCCATTGCACTCCGCAATTACTCCGCCTGAAATAAATTCCAGAACCTTTGTATTACAATGAATATCGATCTCTTCCTGTTTCAGTCTACACATCAGATCATCCCGTACGGTCAGATACAATTTTTCCGCCAGCGTCGGCAGCATTTCTACGATAGATACCTTCTCGCAGTAATCGGTCGCATATTCGGCCGTCTCAACACCAACCTCGCCGCCGCCGATAATAAGGACACTGTTTTTCAGAACCGGATTTCCTAAAAGGACGTCATTGGCCTGCACCACACCCGTATCGTGAATTCCTGGAATTTCCGGAACAATCGGAGTGGCTCCGGTTGCCATAATCAGCACATCCGGATTCAGTTCCTTGATAAGTTCCGGTGTCGCTTCCGTGTTAAACCGTATATCCACACCATTCTTTTTGCACATATGAAGCTGATAACGAATAGCCCGGGTAAGTCCCTGCTTAAATGGCGGATATGCTGCAATCAGGAACTGGCCGCCTACACGGTCAGCATTTTCTTTCTCCAGCAAAATAACCTGATGGCCTCTCCCTGCCGCCATAAATGCTGCTGTCATTCCTCCGGGACCTGCGCCAACCACAACTACCTTTTTAGGTGCATCCGTCGGCATCAGCATACGATCCGCACGATGGCTGGATTCCGGATTCAGCATACAGCCGACTCCCCAATCTCCTGGCATCAGATTCTCCGGGTAATTAAATTCCATGCAGCGCTGGGTACATCCAAGACATGGAATGATATCATCCAGCACTCCCGCATACATCTTGTTGGGGAAATCTGGATCACAGATAGACTGGCGTCCAAGTGCAACCGCGTCGCAGTCTCCTCGCTTGATGGCCGTCTCAATGGTATAGGGATCGTGGAACAGTCCCACGGAAAATACTGGGATATCTACCGCTTCTTTAATACGGCGGGAAGCATTTAAGTTCCAGCCTGACTGCCAGCTTGACGGCGGAACAATGGTCTGCCAAGTAGCATAGGTTCCGGCTGAAATATGAAGCGCGTCGTATCCATAGTCCTCCAGCATCTGAGCCAGAACAACCGTTTCCTCATTTTCAAGGCCGCCGATTCTGTTTTCCTTTGACGAAATACGTGCTGTCACCACAAAGTCCTGGCCGCAGGCTTTCTTAATGCCTTCTACTACCAGCTTCATAAAATATGCACGTCCTTCCAATCCTCCACCAAATTCATCCACACGCTTATTGGAGCGAGGAGATAAAAACTGTCCTCCCATATACCCATGAGCCGCATGAATTTCCACCCCGTCAAATCCAGCCTTGTGGCAGCGAACCGCAGCATCTATGTAATGCTGAATCAGGTCATAGACCTCCTGGGTGCTGAATTCATGAGGTGTTTCACGATTTGTCGGACAGGGAACGCTTGATGGAGCAGCGATTGGTTCTCCTGCCATTGCACTGACAGTTTCCCGCCCTGCATGATGAAGCTGGACAATGACATGGGCTCCGTTATTTTTAATATGATTGGCAAGCCTGGTCATACCGGCAACACCCTCATCATTCCACAGATTAGGCTCGTGAGGCATTCCTACCCCTCTTCTTTCTACCGCAGCAATCTCAATGATAATCAGGCCAAAGCCGCCGGCTGCCCGTGCCCCATAATAATCCAAGGTAGACTGCACAACGAGTCCTTCAGGGCTAAATACTCCGGAGTCCATAGCCGGAACTAAAAGACGGTTTTTAATGAGAAGATTCCCCAGCTTATATGGTGTAAAAGTATTAGAAAAATGCATCGCTTCCTCCTTTGCTCATAACCGATATATTGTATGTTTTCACAAACAGTTATTTAAGAAACTGCGCGCAATTGTTAAATAAATAACATCTTGTTGTCATTATCATATCATTTATCAATAAAAAATGCCATGTATGAACTTTCAAATACACTTCCTGACTTTGTGCAAAATGACAGCCAAATAAGTTTAAGTAACTGCTCCAATACAAATAGTCAAACCATATACCTGGGATACTCCCATACTCTTTAGTACTCTCGTACCTGCTTCCAGAGTACTTCCGGTTGTATAAATATCGTCTACCAAAATAACCCTATGGATATCAGACGGCAGCTGCCCCGGTGAAAAAGCCTTCTGAAGATTGGAAAGGCGTTCCGAAGGATTCAGTTCTTTCTGAGGCGCCGTCTTTTTTATTCTTTTTAAAGCTTCAGGATATATTGGGATTTCCAGATTTCTGCTGATATGCTGTGCCAGAATTTCGGCCTGATTAAAGCCTCTGATCTTCTTTCTCGAAGAATGAACCGGAACAGGGACCACCCCGTCCGGACCAAGGTGTTTCAAAATCTTTCCATATTTAAGACAGATAGCCTGCCCATAAAAATCTAAATATTCTCTTCGGTTTCGATACTTGATGGCCGCCATGGACCGGCTGGCAGTCTCATTGTAATTTAACAGGGCAAAATTCCGCTCAAAACTGCGTCGATGCCTGCTGCAGTCAAAGCAAAATTCCACTCTGTCACTCTCCACCTCTTTACCACACTTCCTGCACAGAGGCTGGCGGACAGGAGACAGACTGCCCACACACTCCGGGCAGATAAGCTCTCCAAATGGAGTCACGATCTCCTCACATACCGGGCAGCGCCGGGGAAATACAAGATTCACCCCAATATCCGCCGCCTTCCATATCGTTTGTCCTATCTTTCTGTTTATCTTCATCCATCCTTTCTTCCTAATATCATTTAGTTAACGTTTGACTATCCGGGCGGACCTCACAGGATTTCATCAAATAAGAAACTCTTAACTTATATACTAAATCCCACCCTCATAGATCTCACAGATTCTGTCCTTAAGCCCGCAGTACCGCTTCTGTTCCGTCTGATTGGCCGCCATTCCCAAAAATGTCTCCGGCACTCCCACCAGACACACACATTTCCTGGCCCTGGTAACCGCCGTATAGATCAGATTGCGGGTCATCAGCATATGAGGCCCGCTATAGAGAGGAATAATCACCGCCGGATACTCACTTCCCTGAGACTTGTGAATGGTAATGGCATAGGCCAGTTCCAGTTCCTCCAA
>CAYWRB010000399.1:1600-3285 GCA_964460025.1 uncultured Hungatella sp. | reverse complement strand
ATAATGAAACGACTCAGGGCTTTCAGATTATTCTCAATGGAGACGAGGCCGTGGATGTGATTGCCGTAGCAACGGCGGCAGGCGGGGCCCAGCTGATTGAGAAGGGACAGCTGGCTGATTTGAGAGAATATCTTAAGAATGTGGATCTAAGGGGCCTTGGGAGTCTGATGGATTTTTTGGACAGTGAGGAGGGACTGTACATGCTTCCCTACCGAAACAGTGCCTGGGTCGTATATTACAATAAAAAAATTTTTGATGAACAGGGGATTCCGTATCCGGAAGGGGACTGGACCTGGGGGGAGTATGCGGATTTAGCAGAGCGCCTGACTAACCCTCAGAGAGGGTGGTACGGCTCTCTGAATTATGAGAGTACCTGGTGGAGAGTGCCAGTCAGGACAGCAGGAGCAGAGGATCCTATGGAAGAAGGGGATTTAAACCTTTTTGCGGAAGCGGCAAAATGGAATTATTCCTTAACTTATGAAAAAGGTGCGGCCATGCCTTATAACCGGCTGACAGATATGGGGAGCAAGGATTATATCCGCCGCTTTTTAGGAGGAGAGGCGGCGATGATGTACAACGGCGAATGGTGCCTCTCTATGCTGCGGGAGCGGATGGATAGCGAGTATCCGGATTTTCAGTATGACGTGGCAAAGCTTCCCTGCTGGGATGAAGAGGAAAATTATGCCATCGGTTCTCCGGCAGTCCTCATGGTAGCGGAGAAATCACAGAAAAAAGAGGAGGCCGTATTGTTTTTGGAGTATGCCTGCGGGGAAGAAGGGGCGAAGAAGATTGCGGCAAAGGGATTTCTCCCTGCCTGGAACTCTAAGGAGGTTCGTCAGGTTTTCCAGGACAGCCTCAGTATGCCGGAACATTCGGAGTATTTTTTCACGGAGGAGGAAATATCCCATTTTCCGTCAACCACCGATTATACCATATCCATGAATCTGCTTCATGATAATATCTGGTCCTATTTTATGAAGGAGATATCTTTGGAGACTGCTTTGAAGAATTATAAGGAGCAGCTGGCAGAAAGGATGGTCACCCCATGAAACGGATGAAAAGACAATCCTTTATGCGCAGGATCAGCCTGTATATGGTGCTTTTAATTCTGATTTCCAATCTGATTACCTATTTGTTTGCGTATATGTTCTTTTATCAGACGATTTATGAGAATGCCAAGTCTTCCGGAAAAAATATGCTGACGGCAAATCTTCAGATTGTGGATCAGTATTTCCGGCAGATTGACCAGATTGCAGATGCGATCATATACAATGAATCCCTGAACAATGTGCTGAAGGCAGAGACGGATACCAGCAGCAACATGCAGGTATTAAAAAGCATTGAGCAGATTTATTATCATTCCCGCGACGATTTAAGGCTGATTTTCTATAAAGAAAATTCTCCCAGAAATGCATACTCCATCTATACAAAAAATGACTACGAGAGAATTGCCAATTTTAAAGCCAGTCATTGGTATGAGCAGCTGAATAATTCCGGACAGAGAAAGGTTTTGCTGACCAATATCCATTCGGAAGAACAGATAAACGGCGGAGATTTTGTCCATGCCATGATATACCGCATTGATGATTTGTACAGCAACCTTCCCGTAGGATACCTGCGGATTGACATGGATTTGGCAAAGCTTCAGGAACGGCTGACACTGGATTATGTGGGGGTGGAGGGAG
>CAYWRB010000399.1:0-1590 GCA_964460025.1 uncultured Hungatella sp. | reverse complement strand
TAGAGATATTGTCCGAAGACGGGGGGGGTACTGTTCTACACAGGGAAGGAGCTGAATCTGCCGGAGCATCTGCTGGAGGAGGGGAAGGAATCGGCTGTGATTAAGGAGGAATCGGCAGGCGGGACATTTCTCTACTGCGGACTTTCGAAGGAGACAGGATGGCTGGTGGCCGTAGGAATTTCCAAAGCGGATCTGTACAAGCGGGAGGTTACAATCGGCTTTTTGTTTCTCACGGTTCTTTTTCTGACATTGGGAATCTGTCTGACCGTCGTGGATAAGAACAGCGAGATACTGAATCGGAATATGGGCCGTCTTACGGAGGGTATGAATGCGATCAAAGAGGGAGATCTGGAAATCCAGGTAAATCCTGACGCAGATGACGAGATTGAGCGGGTGATTGTGAATTTCAACGATATGGCCAAGCAGATTCATGAGCTGGTAGGAAAAATAGAGGCCAAGCAGGCTCTTTTAAGCGAAGCGCAGATTAAGGCACTGCAGCAGCAGATCAATCCTCATTTTATCTATAACAGTATGGAAACTCTCATGGGCATGGCATCGGAAGGGATGGACAGTGAGATTATAGAAATATGCAAATGTATCAGCGCCATGCTGCGGTACAATACCAAGATGGCCGGAAGTACAACCCTTAAGGAGGAACTGGCTCATGTGCAGAATTACACAAAGGTTTTGTCCATACGGATGGGAGGCAGCTTTGAACCGCAGTATATGATTGACCCGGAGTGCCTGGATGCACGGATTGTGAAGTTTTCTCTGCAGCCGTTGGTGGAGAATGCCATCGGCCATGGTATGGACAACCGTTCAAAAGGAGGGTTGATTTATGTAGGAGTACAAAAATACGGGGAGGAGATAGAGATACGGATAAAGGACAACGGCTGCGGGATCTCTCCTGTGAAGCTGGAAAAGCTGAGAGAACAGCTTCTTGAAGATGATGAAAACTACTTAAAGATGATGGAAAATTCCAGCAATACCGGTTTGCTGAATGTGCACCTGCGGATGAAGCTGTATTTTGGATCTGCATACTCTATTAATATCGAAAGCCAGATAGGGAAGGGGACGGATATCAGAATTCAGATACCTTATGATACAAGGGAGGAAACAGAATGTATCGGGTCATGATTGTAGATGATGAGTTTTACATTCGGAAAAGCTTCTGCAACCGAATCGATTGGAAAGCCTATGGAATGGAAGTGGCAGGTGAGGCGGCCAACGGCCAGGAGGCATATCAGCTTGTGCCCTTATTGAAGCCGGACCTGATGTTTGTGGATATCAGGATGCCGGTGCTGGACGGGTTTGATTTGACTTCCCTGCTGGCGGAAGAATATCCGGATATTGTGATAATCATCATCAGTGCCTACAATGATTTTCAATATGCCAGAAAGGCCATAGAGACCGGGGTGTTCGATTACCTTTTAAAACCTCTGGAGGAAGAGGAAGTGGACAGAACCTTAAGAAGGCTGCTTTCCCGGCTGGAGAAAAGGGAGCATGAGGAACAGGTACTGGACCTTCATGATTTTCAGAACGGGGATCTGGAAAGACAGGAATTTGCCTGTTTTTCCGTATATGAAAAAA
>CAYWRB010000398.1:0-3289 GCA_964460025.1 uncultured Hungatella sp. | reverse complement strand
GACGAGGAAGAGAAAAACGAAGAAAAAGAGGGCGGAAGTGAAAGCAATGAAGAGTAAAGCCGGTAAAATGACTGCCATAGCCACAGCGGCTGTCATAATGCTGTCTTTCATCATATTCTATTTCGGTACGGCCGGATTTTGGGATATGGGAATTTTGGACCGGCTCAATCAGAGAGAGTCCGTGACCAACAAAAAAATCTATATCATCGGAATCGACGACAAGACGTTAGAGCAATACGGACCTGTAAATACCTGGAGCCGGCATATTCCGGCACAGCTGGTGGAATTGTTAAACAGCGGTCCGGACACCAGGCCGGCAGTTATCGGATTCGATGTCATCTACAGCGAAAAGGCGGATGAAGAGGGCGACAGGCATTTTGCCGACGCCTGTAAAGAAGCCGGCAATGTGGTGGCGGCTCTCAGCTTTTCCTTTAAGGAGATGCCGGAGAGAGATGAAAAGGGAAAAACAGTCTACAATCCTTATCATGTAGATTATGTCATAGAACCGTATGAGGAACTGAGGGACAGCGTAATCTGCGGGTATGCCAACACGGCTGTGGACCGTGACGGATTTGTGCGCCAGGCCATGGCATATCTGGACTATGAAGGCGAGAGAGTCTACAGCCTTTCCTCTCAGGTTTATAAGAATTATCAGGAAAGCCAGGGGAAGGAAGCGGTGTTTCCCACGGTGTACGGAAGAGGGAACCGGTATTATTTTTCCTATTCGGGAAAGCCGGGGGGATACAATGTGGTGTCCATGGCCGATGTGCTGAACGGGACGGTGGATCCAAGGCTGTTTCAGGATGCCATTGTGCTGGTGGGGGCTTATGCAGTGGGAATGCAGGATTCCTACTCCCCGTCCATATCCCACAACAGTCAGATGTATGGGGTGGAGATTCACGCCAATATTATTGATGCATTGCTAAAGGGAAAGACCCAGCTGCCTGTTTCGCCTCTTCTCTACGGCGCGGCGGCGGCTATTCTCTGCGGGCTCTTTTTTGCAGTCATACGAAAGGCAAAAATTATACCGGTTTCTGTGGGAGCCGGGCTTTTGATTGTTCTTGATGTGGTGTTTGCCAGATTCATGTATGGACAGGGAATTTTGGTTCCGGTGGTTCTGGTTCCGGCGGTGCTGATTCTGATCTATGGGGAACGGGTTATAGAAGGGTATCTGGCAGAGATTCTCCGCAGGCGGAGAGTCGTCAGTGTGTTCAAACAATATGTGGCGCCTCAGATTGTGGAAAAAATCAGCAAGGATACGGATTTTGAACTGGTTTTAGGAGGCGAGAACCGGCATATCGCCGTGCTGTTTGTGGATATCCGGGGATTTACTACCATGTCGGAGAGCCTCAGGCCCGAAGAGGTGGTGGAGATTCTCAATGAATATTTAAGCCTGACTACCAAATCTATTTTTGACAACGGCGGTACTCTGGATAAATTCGTGGGTGACGCTACCATGGCCGTATTCAATGCTCCTTTTGCTTTGGATGATTACATTTTTAAGGCGGTATGTACGGCGTGGGATATGAAGGCCGGGTCAGACGCCATTGCGGAGAAGTTTGAGAAGCGTTTCGGAAAAAGCGTGGCCTTTGGAATCGGCGTCAACTGCGGGGAGGCCGTAGTAGGCAATATCGGCTGTGAATTCCGTATGGATTACACGGCCATCGGCGATACGGTGAACACGGCGGCGCGGCTGGAGAGCAATGCAAAGCGGGGACAGATTCTCATCAGCGAGGCAGTCTATGAGGCGGTAAAGGACCGGGTGGAAGTGACGCCTATCGGAGAGATTCCTTTGAAAGGCAAGAGCAAAGGCGTGTTTGTGTATCAGGTAGATGAAGTGAGAAAAGGGTGAAAGACGATAAAGCGGGGCAGGCCCTGCTGTGAAATGTGTACAGAATGAAGGAAATGATGGGCAGAAAAAAAGTAATTGCGGTTCATATCGCTGTTTTCTGGGTGCTTCTTGGGTTCTTATGGCTTCTTCTGGTGTGTGCGGCGGCGATTCCCAATGGGGCGCTTAAGAAACAGATGGAAAAAAGCGCCCTGTCTTATAAGGAGAAGGAAGCGTTTTCTTTTGAGAGGGGAGAAAAATGGAACGGCATCAGCGATAATTATGCGGATGCAATTCTGTTGAACGTAAGCTGGAATATGGGCAGGGGGAATCCTTTTTTATACGCTTTGGACACTTGGTATTACAGCGGGGAAGAGCTTGGGGAAAACGCCGGGCTGTATCTGGCGGTCACGGAAGGTGCAAAGCCGGATACGGATTATACAAGGTACTGGCACGGGTCGGCTGTCTTTGTCCGTCTCTTTCATCTTGTTATGGATGTAAAAGGGATAAAAACAGTGGGATTTTTGGCGGCAATGGGTCTGGCGGCAGTGACTGTTGCCATGCTGTTTGCCAGGAAACATTATGATGCCGGCATAGGGTTTCTTCTGTCCATGGGGGCGGTTCAGATATGGAATATCGGTTTGAGTCTGGAGTATGAACCGGCATTTGTGATTTGTTTCCTGTTGTGTCCTCTGTATCTGTGGATGGAGAGGAAGGGAGATAACTATCTGACCTGTCTTTCGGTTGCAGGAGGAGTATTGATTGCATTTTTTGATTTTCTGACTACAGAGACGGCGGTGCTTCTGGTGCCCTTAATCCTGGTGATTGCCGTCAGGACGAAGGAGGGACGGCTGGGAGATGGGAAAGAAAGCTTTTGCATGTCCGTTTGGTGCGGAATCTGCTGGGGCTTGGCTTATATGGGAACCTTTCTGGTAAAATGGACGGCGGCCTCTCTGGTTACAGGGGAGAACAAGTTTCTGGCGGCTCTTTCTTCTGCCGGGGAACGGGTCGGCGGAACCTTGCCGGGAGAGCATATGGACGGTCTTAAAAGGATTCCCATGGCGGTGGCGGCCAACCTGACAATGATGTTTTGCGGTGAGGCAAGAGTGGAGCTTGGGAGAGTGGCGGCCGGAATGGGGGTATCCTTTTTGGTATTGGGTTCTGTTTTTTATCTATATTATAAAAAGAAGGGGAACGGAACCGGTATCAGGCTCATATTATTTCTTGGCAGTGTGGTATTGCTGCGGTATATGGTTTTAAGCAATCATTCTTATCTCCATGAATTTTTTACTTACCGCGCTCTTATAAGCCCGGTGCTGGCCGTTTTCTTAAGCCTGGCTCTTTCTATGGAATTTCCTGGATTTGGGAAGCGAAAGAGAAACAGGAAAAGAGGAAAGACGGGTGACGGAAGGATGCAAAAACCATGAAAGAGACGGAATTTACGGAACTTACGATTCTTAT
>CAYWRB010000397.1:0-3290 GCA_964460025.1 uncultured Hungatella sp. | reverse complement strand
TGCTTAGTAACCTCTCCGGCAATAGTAGCTGGAAAGCCGGACAACCGCCTGAAAGGACGCCAGAAGCCGCCGTGGAGGGGGTAATAGAGCCGGTAGCGTTGGGTTCATCGGAGGCTCCAGAAACAAAATACGAATCAAAAGAAGGGGGCGCACTCTATGACAAAGAATAACTTTCCAAGCCGTGAAACCATAGAACAACTACGAAAGATATATCCTACTGGCTGCCGGGTAGAGCTGGTAACAATGGATGATCCATACAGCAAGCTCACTCCCGGAGACCGTGGAACTGTACGCATGGTAGATGATACTGGCACCGTATTTGTCGGCTGGGACAAAGGCGAAAGCCTTGGTATCGTTTACGGTATTGACCGAATCAGGAAAGTGTAAACACATCCCTGCCAGTAGCAAAAACTGGCGGGGTTTCTAAGAATTAAAATGAGATTATTAACAATTGATAACAATAGTATAAGCGCCTTGATTGAAGGGGCAACGAGAGCTATAATCGCACAAACAATCAAGAAAGGAGGCTGATTTTATGAGTTTTACTACCATGCAGCCAAGCCCTGTACAGGCACTGGCTGAATCCATAACGCCGAAGTTTGCCGTATCTTACCTCCGTGTCTCCACGCGGGGACAGGCAGAGCGCGGCGGTGGTGCGGACGAAGGTTTTTCCATTCCCGCCCAACGGGAAGCCAATAAGAGAAAAGCGCTTTCTATGGGTGCAATCGTCGGGAAAGAGTTTGTAGACAGAGGCGCTTCCGCCAAATCTGCTGACCGTCCCGAACTACAGAAGATGCTGGAATTTGTAAAAGAAAATGCAGAGCGAGTAGATTATGTGATCGTACATAAGGTAGACCGGCTCGCCCGCAATCGTGGTGATGATATTGACATTATGCGCCAGCTTTCCGAATGTGGCGTACAGTTAGTATCCGCATCGGAAAGTATTGATGACACTCCAGCAGGCATGCTGCTTCACGGTATTATGAGTTCTATTGCTGAGTTCTATTCCCAAAACCTTGCAAACGAAGTTAAGAAAGGAATGACGGAAAAAGTCAAAAACGGAGGGACACCCAGCCGTGCGCCGCTCGGCTACCTTAATATTCGGCGCGTAGATGATAAAGGGCGCGAGGAGCGGACAGTAATTCTGGATGAAGAACGTGCGCCCTTAATCAAACTGGCATTTGAGGAATATGCTACCGGCAACTGGACTGTGCTGGAACTGGCTGAACATTTGGCAGTTTGCGGTCTTACTACCCGTGCTACTCCAAAAGTTCCTTCTGTACCTGTCGATAAGAATGTACTGAACAAGATATTGGTAAATCCCTATTACAAAGGGACTGTAACATATCAAGGAGTTGAATATGACGGTGCGCATCCCGCACTGACGGATGCTGATACCTGGCAACGTGTACAAGATATATTGACTTCTCACATTAACGGAGAACGTACGCGCAAACATCCACATTTTCTCAAAGGAAGCCTATATTGCCATAGTTGTGGGGAACGTATGATTATTAATTATACAAAATCACATACCGGTGTTCGCTACCCTTATTTTGTCTGCGCAGGTCGGCATGCCGGGCGTACGAACTGTAGACAAAAAGCTGTTTTAATTGAAGAAGTGGAGCGTCAGGTAGAGTGGATTTATGGCAAGTATTCTTTTCCGCCTGATATTCGCGAACGCTTAGAAAACTGGCTAAAACAAAATATAGAAATGGAACGCGAAAAATATGCAACAGAGCTGGATGGCATACGAAGAGAAAAAGATAAGTTAGAGCGTCAACGAAAAAAATTGCTTGAAGCGCATTTTAATGACGCAATATCTCTTGATCTTCTCAAAACAGAAAAACAAAAGATCGCAAAACAACTAGTGTACTGTACCGTTGATATCTAACATAACTACCAACCCAATTAAGGGGTGGCAGTTATGATTGTAGGATACAGTGATATCAGTTTTTCTCTTGCATCCCCGGTTTGGAAATGCCATTGAATTTTAGCCTCACTTTGATTACGTTCTGCTTCCCATGCCGTAAGTTCCCGACGGAGCAGGTCAATGTTTTCTATACGCCTTGATAGGCATTGGCGGGTCATGACATTTAACTCAATCTCTGCTATATCCAGCCAGCTCCCATGCTTTGGCGTATAGTGGATTTCAAGCCGCTTTATTATGCGTCTTGCCTCTGCCGGGGGAAATACTTTATACAGCGAAGCGGGCTTATGGGTGTTCAGGTTGTCCATCACAAGTATGATTCTGTCTGCCTCTGGAAACATTTCATCCGACAGGTATTTTATTTCCATTGCCCAGTCTGCAGCTGTCCGGTGCTCATGGACGCTTACGTGATGCGCCCCACCAAGCGGCTCCACGAATGCAAATATGCTGCAGGTGCCGTTCCGGATATACTCGGAATCAATTTTCCGGTCACTTCCCGGTTTCATTCGCAACGGCTCCCTTGCCTCCCCAAGAAGCTGGTATGGCTTTTCGTCCATGCAGACAACAGGACGCATCGGATCGTATGGAAGTTCATAAACGTCCAGCACATCCTCCATGCAGGCTACGAATTCGGCATCTTCTTTTGACGGGATGCACCAGTAGCTGTTCCTGTGAGGTCGAAGTTTGTTTTTTTTAAGGCTCTGCCTATGGCATTTTTGCCGACAGGTGTGTCCAGAACAATTTTTGCCTGTTCTTCAAGGAGACGTAACGTCCACCTTGAATGCCCTTCCGGTGCAGGGCTGCACGCAATTTCAATCAGGCGGGCTTCCGCACGTCCGTCCAGTTTGCGTCTTGCATTATCGGAATTGGCGTTACGTTTCAGGGAAGTAATGCCTCTGATTCCTTCATTATGGTAAAGCTTCACCGCATTTGTAACAGTTGCCATGCAGACACCGTTTGATTTTGCAGACTGTTCATGTGTAAGGATTTTTCCATGTGCCTCATCAAGGTCTATGATGATCTGGCATCTGCTTCGTACCGTTTTTGAAGTTTGTTTTTTACGGATAGCGGATTTAAGTTCTTTTAGCTGCTCATCCGTTAAAGAAATGATATATTTTTTAGGTCTTGCCATAGGAAATCACCGCCGTTTCTTTTATTATACTATGAAACGGCATAAATAGCCAGTCCTATTTTGCTAAATATGAACGGTACAGTACACTAGAAAGTATTATTAATATTATGAACGTTGGAAAATGCAATCATAAAATCTGTGAAAATTGTTGGATATATTCTTTGTGTGGAGCATGTGTCTTGTATATTAATGAAGTAGATAAAGATGAAATTGGGCCGCAGAGTACAT
>CAYWRB010000396.1:0-3295 GCA_964460025.1 uncultured Hungatella sp. | reverse complement strand
GATGACACGAATATCAAGCACTATTTACTTCGAGATTAATGCAAGGCAGTACTAGTATATCATAATTAGAGCTGAGTATATCAAATAATTTTCTTAAGTTTTGAAATTATAAATTTTGAAATTGCAAAACGGATTGAGTTGTCTCTCTTATAATTCATTAATCGTTTCTGTCACAGCCATATTACGCAGCCGCTTAGACGGAGCATACACCGAAATCGCCACAGCCCCAAGAATGAACAGCACGATCACCAACAGAGCCCCATAAGGAAATGTCCAGGTATAATAAGGGAAGTGAGCGGTCACCAGCCTGTCATACAAAAATTTGCTGAGAGGCAGGCCTGCCATACAGCCCAAGACACAGCCTGCCACAGCGTAAGTAACCGCCTCGGCAGCGATCATCCCGGTAAGCTGTCCGCCGTCCATTCCCACGGCACGCATGGCGCCGTACTGTTTGATTCTGGCAGATACGCTCATGGATATGCTGTTAACGATGTTCAGCACAGTGATCAGCGCGATGATAGCCAAAAATCCATAGAGAAACAGGCTGAACGCGAAAACTGTCCCCTGGTCTGCCTCCTCCCTCCGATCCGAAAACTCATATCGCCCCCGCACCAGATCGTGAATCATCTCCGCCTCCTGATCATTTGCTCCCGGAGCCATCTGAATCGAGACGATGTTGTATCGGTTTTCACCAGTAAGCCGGACAAACGTTTCCTCAGAACAGATCAAGATCACATCGCCATCGGTCCGCCCATTGTTGGAAAAAGGATTGGAGGTCATCACTCCGGCGATCTCCAATGTATTCCCGCCCAAGGTTACGTAATCCCCAACGGTCAGAGGAACATCTTTATCCCAGATACAAAGAACACAGCCCTGATCCCCATATACTTTTTTCAGGTCTCCGTCTTTCAAATCCCCGTCCCCTGGTATCCAGTCCAGCTGAATGGCATCATAAGAAATGATATCCGCCACATCCCGGTTTACCTCCACACTGAATTCTGCCGGGACTGCGGCAGCATACCGCCGCCCAAAGACCCTTTTGACACCTGGCATCCCCTGCAGCATTTCCATCAAGTCAGAAGTGATCAGCTCCCCGCCCTCCGCAACGGAGATATCAATATCTGAAGAATAGGATTTCTCAGGCATCATAATATGCAGCAGTTCCACCAAAACAGAAAAGCAAAGAAACAGGATGATACTCAGTGCAAAGGATCCTGCCATCAAAAACAGGCTTTTTTTCGATGATACCCCATGAGACACGCCCAGGGCAATCTCGATTCTCATGATGCTGGTTCTGGCCCGGTGATTCTTCTGGCGTCCGGCATCTGCACTGCCTGACACTGCCGCCATGGGGGATACTTCCGCCGCTTTTTTTGCCGGAGCACCAGCCGCTATAAGCACCGTCAGAATCCCTACCACAGTGCCGCTTACGATTCCCACAAAGCTGATACTGATGACTGTCATACTTGCAAACTCTCCGCCCACAAAATACCGCAAAGTCCCAATCAAAAGCCATGTGGCCCCTGTCCCCAGGATGATTCCCGCCGGTATGGCAATTCTGCACCAGTTTAATGCCTCCAGCTCCACATAGCGGATCACCTGCTTTTTACTCATGCCGATACATCGCATCATGCCGAAAAACTGGGTCCTCTGGGCAATGGCGCTGCTTAAACTGCCTGAAATCATCAGCACCCCTGCCAGCATAACCAACAGGCAAAATGCAATCACAGCCGGATAGACATTTTTGGCCACCCGGTTTTCGCTGGCTCCCACTGCCGCTAAAAGAATCATGTGCTCGTTGATGTCTGCCTCTGCAAACTGCTCTTTTATCTCCTTGAGAGCACGTTTTACCTTGGCCTTTTTGTCAAACTGTACATAATAAGCAGGACTGCCCGTATCCCCGTTGGCGGAAAGGATTTCCCGGAAAGTCTCCATATCCAGAAATGCCCCTACCTGTTCCCCTTTTACCAACAGGGCCGTGGTCTCACCGGTGCCGCTGTCCGTGGCATACCGGCTGCTGCCGTTGCGAAATCCGGTGATCTTAAAGTCATAGCTTCCGGCCGGAGTGCTGAGGGTCACGGTGTCTCCCTCATTGACGCCAAGCAGTGTCCTGGCGTTGGGGGTAAGAATCGCCTCGTCCTCCTTAAGACTGGAGCCCTCCGGAAAATAAGTCATAATCTTTGTCCGGAAAGGCTCCTCCACACCGCACAGAACCGTCTGGATACCATTTATGAAATACTCCCGGTCTTTCTCCATATTCACCATATCGAACCAGGATGAGGCAGATACATCAGGACGTTCGGCAATGGTCACAGCCTCCTCCTCTGAAAGGTGTTCCAGATTAATATGCCAGTTTCCTCCGGTTTCCCTGACATTGGTCGTCTCAGAGCGGATAAACAGATCCGCCATGCTGAAAATGCCTGTTACCAGGAACACGGCAAAGATGATGCACAATAGGGTCATGCGGTTCTGTCTTGTGTGTACCCTGGCGGAAATAGGGATTAAACTAAGATAACTTCTCATTCCTCATATCCCCTTTCCCGGCATCCTCCCAGGTCTGTCAAGATGCCGTCAGAAACCTTAAAAACCCGATCCGCCGTGTGAGCCATGGCCGGATTGTGGGTGATCATAATCACGGTCTGTTCATATTTCCGGGCAGTGTCCTTCAGAAGAGTCAGAACCTCACTGCTGTTCTGGGAATCCAGGTTGCCCGTAGGCTCGTCGGCCAAAACTAAAGACGGCTGAGTCATCAGCGCCCGTCCGATAGCCACTCGTTGCTGCTGGCCTCCGGAAAGCTGGTTTGGCAGATGTTCCCGCCGGTTCTCCAGTCCCAAAACAGCCAGCAGCTCCTCCAGATATTTCCCGTTTGGCCGCCGGCGATCCAAAAGCAGAGGAAAGATCATGTTCTGCTCCACGGACAGCTCCGGAATCAGATTAAACGCCTGGAAGATGAAACCAATGTTCCTGCGGCGGAAAATCGTGAGAGACTTCTCTTTCATGGCAAAGATCTCTTTCCCGTTGATAAAGACCTTCCCGGATGTGGGAGTGTCCAGGGCGCCGATCATATTTAACAGCGTACTCTTTCCTGAACCTGACTCCCCTACAATAGCCACAAATTCCCCTTTGGGAACGGTGAAACTGACATCCTTTAAGGCGTGTACCGCCGTCTCACCGCTGCCGTAAGTTTTAGAGATATGTTTTACCTGTAACAAATCCATAGTAAATGTTGTGATACTCCTTTCATTAATAGACTGTATGGACAGGGTAACACACAAACCTTACGGTCCTATGAATC
>CAYWRB010000395.1:0-3311 GCA_964460025.1 uncultured Hungatella sp. | reverse complement strand
AGGCGCTAAAGGACAGCGCCTAAGTACCGATGGTCTTCAAGTACCCTGGAGAAAGTAACACAACTCCTTCTCAGAGCTACGTTATCTCGAGGAGCGTTAACGAAATGACATTGTTGTGCAAGGACTACAGTTCAGATTGTAGCGTGCTTTTCATACTAATTGTCGGATGATGGAATGATAGCCGGGGCATTCCTGCAAATAAAGACTCCTGCCATCTTGGTGATGCGGATTCCGCCTTTTTCCCGGATCTTTTTTTGAAGAAATTCCTTGAATTCCAGCTGTCTCTGGCTCAAGATCTCACTCTGGTTCCCGTGGCAGGAAAGAATATAATCCAGCAGTGGCTCCGCCTCATCTACCAAAAGGTAATCGTCGTACATGACCTTCTCCACCGACTGAAAATGCTTCTCCAGCATGGCCTGTCCGTTTTCCAGGCCGAACAGTTCGTAGAGGGCTACCTCCGACAAAATGATCCGCGGGTCAAATTCCTGTACCAGCAGGGTAATTTCCTTCATATGATCCCTGCCGTAGGTGCTACAGTAAAAGACTCCCTCCGGCTTCATGACCCTGCTGATTTCTCCCAGGGCCTGGGAAATATTTTTCACATAGAACAAAACATGGTTGGCAATGACTCCGTCAAAAGAATCATCTTCGTAGGAAAGCTTCTGACAGTCTTCCGTCTCGAAGATCAGCCCCTTCAGATCGGATCCCGCCAAAAGCCTTGCCGCGTCCTCCACCATGCCGGAGGAAATGTCTGTCACATGGATCTCCGCAGGGGAGCAGACTTTCCGGAGTTTCCGGGCATTCTGAGTATTCTGAGCATCCCGGGGTTCCTGGGGTTCCTGGACTTCCCGAGCTTCCTGGGCCTTCTGTCCTACATGTCTCCACAATTCCCCGTTACCGCACCCGATTTCCAGGAACCTGCTGCCTTCTCTCACCGGAATCTGAGAGGCCAGCCAGGAAAACCAGGATACCGGGTTGTGAGAAAAACGGTTGTGAAGCTCGATCCGCACGTTTAAATTTACCGCTGTCTTATACTGATCCACAATGGCATGTTCCATATTGGTAATATGAATCAGGTGCAAGATATGATTCCAATCAATGACTCCGGAGGATTTGACGATCTGAAAGGTGTCTGCCAAAGTCTGTTCCATCATCTTAAGGTGGCGGATCTTTTTTTGAATCAAATCCTTTTGAAGTTCCAGAGAGTATACGATATCCTCCGCATCGTCATTGATGGTCATGGCCATGATCTCTTCCAGAGAAAACCCCAGGTACTTTAGAGAGAGAATCTTCTGGAGACGGCCAAAATCCTCGTCCGTATACAGACGGTACCCGGACTCACTGATCTTGCTGGGCTTTAAGATGCCCTGCTTGTCGTAAAAACGGATTGTCCGGACCGTGACATTGGCCTTTCTCGCAAACTCTCCTGATGTATAATATGCTCCGGTTTCGTCTTTTTTCATCCGTATACGCCTCTTTTATCCCTCTTCCTCCATCAGCCGCAGCCCTGCCGTGCTGGTTACCGGAAGGGAGAACACAATGGCCTTTGCCCTGGTATTCATCCCGGCTCCCTTCATCACTGCCTGCATGATGGCATTCTTCTGCCCTGTCTTGGCCACGATAAAGATCATCTCCTTCTCCGATGCCAGGGACACTCCGAAAAATGCTTCCGCCCGTTCCATTCCCGTACCCTTGGCATGAACCACCGTTCCGCCTCCGGCTCCTGCCTCCTTGGCCGCATCCATCACCAGATTGCTGCATCCCTGATTGGCAATCACTACCAGAAGCTCGTGTTTTGTCTCCTTCAATGTACTCTCCTCTCCCTTCTCATACCCCTGATGCTCTGTCAGAAACTGCAGCTCCCTCCGGCCGCCAATACTTCCCAGAGGCACGGTAAATGCAATCCCGGTTCCCGGCACATCAATCTGAAACCGCATCTGCAGTCCCTTTTTGATATCTCTCCATACCTGATCCGTCACGATAGCAAAAAGCACCGCCTTTTCCGCTGCTTCCAGCCCAAAATAGTCAAGCATCTCACTGGCCGCCGTCCCATGGCCTAAGGTTACCAGATTCACGTGTACCTTCTGCTCCTGATAGAAGGCCAGGATCTTAGGCATCATGCTGCGGTTGGTAATGGTTGTCATCATACATATTTCCTGCATTCTCTCTCCTCCTAATGAATCGGCATCTGCAACCTGTCAAGCCATCGGAACACATTTTATCTCTGCCATTCAATAATCTCAAAGCCTCATTCTACAGCCCAATAAGCTCAAGGTCTCCATTTCTACAGTTCAATAATCTCGAAGTCTCCATACTGCTCCATCCCCGGCGTCTCATAAGCATGCTCTGCCGCCGTTTTCCTCCTGCTCTGAAGCTGATATACCACACCCAGCACCTGAATGGTAATCAGAGGCGTCATGGCAACCATAGCGACCACGCCGAAGGCATCTCTCACCAGATTTCCGCCTACTGCCTGGCAGGCTCCCATGGCAAAAGGAAGAAGAAAGGTTGCCGTCATAGGGCCGGAGGCCACACCGCCGGAGTCAAAGGCAATGGCCGTAAAAATCCTGGGCACAAAAAATGATAAGACAATGGCTGCCCCGTATCCCGGAATCAGGTAATACATAACCGACACTCCTGTCAGAACCCTGGTCATGGCCAGTCCTATGGAGATTGCCACGCCTACGGATAAGCTTAACTGCATGGCAGACCCGGGGATCGCGCCGTCAGTCAGTTCCTCCACCTGTTTCATAAGCACATATACCGCCGGCTCCGCCTTGACGATAAAATATCCGATGATCATGCCGATGGGCACAATCAGCCATCTCTGAGGAAGAGCGGCAATGGTCTGTCCCAGAAAACTTCCTGCCGGCATAAAGCCTACGTTGGCCCCTGTCAAAAACAATACCAGTCCTATGTATGTGTATACCAGACCAATCAGAATCTTCACCAGATTCCTCTTCTCCATCTTCAGCAAAAATATCTGGAATAATCCGAAAAACACAACGATTGGAAGGAGAGATAATCCGATCTCCATCATGTAATGGGGAAGGGATGTGGTGAACATCCTCCCTAAAGACACCGAATCCAATACCTCCATATGCTGCTGCGCCGCATAGGCACCGCCGTCCGGCTGATACAAGATCCCCAGAATCAGCACTGCCAGTATGGGGCCCACGGAACACAGCGCCACCAGACCGAAACTGTCATCCGCCGCATGCTCGTCATTACGCACCGCAGAGATACCGACACCCATGGCCATGATAAAGGGCACGGTCATGGGACCTGTAGTCACGCCGCCGGAATCGAAG
>CAYWRB010000394.1:0-3312 GCA_964460025.1 uncultured Hungatella sp. | reverse complement strand
GATTTTTGCCAAGCCAGCCGGATCCTTAGTTTAAGCCGACCGGATCCTTAGTCCAAACCGACCGGATCCTTCGTCCAAGCCGGCCGGATTCTTAGTCCAGCCCTTCCGCAATCTCGTAGAGAAGGCGGCGGGACACATCCCATCCCAGACATGGGTCCGTGATGGATTTTCCATAGCAGTGTTCCCCTATTTTCTGACTTCCGGGTTCAATATAGCTTTCGATCATGACACCTTTCACCATCTTCCTGATCTCTGGAGAATGGCGGCGGCTATGAAGCACTTCTTTTACAATGCGGACCTGCTCCCCATATTGCTTGCCGGAATTGGAGTGGTTGGCATCTACGATACAGGCAGGATTTTTTAAGTCTCTTTTGCTGTATAGTTCATGAAGGAGAATCAAGTCTTCATAGTGGTAGTTGGGAAGGTTCTGTCCATGTTTGTTGACAGCGCCGCGAAGGATTGTGTGAGTCAACGGATTTCCAGGAGTATGGACCTCATAGCCGCGGAAAATGAACTCATGGGCGCTTTGGGCGGCTACTACGGAATTCAGCATAACGGACAGGTCTCCGCTGGTAGGGTTCTTCATGCCCACCGGCACATCGCATCCGCTGGCTACCAGGCGGTGCTGCTGATTTTCTACGGAGCGGGCCCCAACGGCAATGTAGGACATTAAATCCGTAAGATACCGCAGATTTTCAGGGTACAGCATCTCGTCAGCAGTGGTTAATCCGGTCTCCTGAACCACATGCATATGGATGTTGCGGATGGCGATAATGCCTTCATACATATCAGGCTTTTTTTCAGGATCCGGCTGATGCAGAAGGCCTTTGTATCCTTCGCCGGTCGTTCTTGGTTTGTTGGTGTAGACTCTGGGTATGATAATCAGCTTATCTTTGACGATTTCCTGAATCGGGACTAAACGGCTGGTATAGTCTAAAACCGCACTTTCGTTATCCGCAGAGCATGGGCCAATGATAACCAGAAATTTATCACTTTCTCCTGTCAGTACTTTCTTAATCTCTTCATCTCGTTTGGCTTTTATTTCCGCCAAACCTGCAGGAAGAGGAAATTGTTCCCGGATTTCATCCGGAGTAGGTAATTTGTTGATAAAGGTAAGTCCCATAAAGTATTCTCCTGTTAGTCCATTTCTTCACCATCAAAATCACAGAAGCCGTCGTCGTTGACATCCATGTGCCGATGGGTTGGCATATCGCTGTAAAATTCTTTTCCCACTACATTGCGGTGCTGGCGGCTTTCTTCTACGGCCTGGGAGATCAGATTCCGCACCTTTAAAGGCTTGGAAATGTTCTTAAGGATGATTTCCGGAGTGGCGTCAGCCTTGGCCTTGATGATGATATCGCCGGTTCCGAACAGTCTGTGCCCAACAGTACGGTGAAGGGTAAGGTCCACAATGCGGTAGAGAAGAGTCTCGTTGATGGTGGTGCTTAGGAATCCTTCCGTAATCATCAGTCGGTCATTCTCAATAGAATATTTGGTAAAGCTTAAAGGGAACCAGAGATGATGTTTTCTATCTTTCCATAACGGGGTATTTGCAGAATCCATATGTAATGCTCCTTTTCGTATTGGTAAGTTTATTTTATCACGAAAAAACAGGGATGTAAATGCACAAATAGGGGGAAAAGCAACAACCAAAGGACATTGGTCCGTAAGCAGTAACAAGTTGACGCAGGACGTATATGAAAGTATAATAGAAGGCAGAGAATATATGATCAGACAAGGAGGAGAGACGGTTGAAGGGAAGGGTGAAGATTACGTGGCTGGGGCATTCTTGCTTCAGGGTGGAATTTGGAGATTATGCAGTGGTGTTTGATCCCTATGAGAACGGATATGTGCCGGGGCTGACCCTTGCCAGACAGGAAGCGGATCTGGTGCTGTGCAGCCATGAACATGGGGACCACAATGCCAGGTCAATGGTTGACATAAGAGAAGGGGGAGAAGCGCCGTTTCAGGTGGAGTTTATTGCCACATATCATGATGACAGGAAGGGCGCCTTGAGAGGGGAAGATTTGATCCATATCCTGGATGACGGGGAGTGTAAGATCGTCCATGTGGGAGATTTGGGATGCGAGCTTTTGCCGGAACAGAAGGAGATGCTGAAAGGTTCGGATGTTCTCATGGTTCCTGTGGGAGGATATTATACGATTGACGCGAAGCAGGCCAAAAGATTGGTGGAGGATATAAAGCCGGGAATTGTGATCCCCATGCATTACAGGGGAGAGGATTTTGGCTTTGATGTACTGGCTCCTTTGGAGGATTATACCCGCCTTTGCGATGATGTGGTTTATTATGATGGAAACACATTGGAGCTGACGGAAGGGATGCCCGGACAGACAGCGGTCCTGAAGCTTATAAGGTGAGGTTTGGATTTGCAAATGGAGGTGAACCTGTATTGAATAATATAAGGGACAGATTTCGACGTTTCATGGTGGGACGGTATGGTACGGACGAATTAAACCGTTTCTTGCTGACACTGGTTCTTGTGATGATCCTGTGCAACATCTTTCTGCGAAGCAGCTTTTTGGTCTGGGCACAGCTGATCTTACTGATCCTATCTTACCTGCGCATGTTTTCTAAAAATACCAGCCGGCGGTTTCGGGAAAACCAGAGTTTCCTCAATCTTCGATTTCAGACAGGGGAAAGGTTAAAAAATATAAAGCCCCGTTTTGAGGAGGCAAGAAAGTATAAGATATTCAAATGCCCTGACTGCGGACAGAAACTCCGTATTCCCAGAGGTCATGGAAAGATCAGTATTCATTGTCGGAAATGTGGCTGCGATTTTATGGGAAAAAGCTAAAAATATGTACTTTTTTCTTGAAATCTAAACCTGAGGATGTTACGATAATGGTGTCAGTTGAATAACAAAAACCTTTGTGATAAGAGAGTAAGGTAAACAGAGGGAGAGATTTCTCTGTATTTACGTTACTCTTTTTTTATCCAAGGGGAATAGGAGAGGATTATGAGCAGACTAAATTATGATGTAGTGGTGGTTGGCGGCGGCGTAACAGGATGCGCCATTGCCAGAGAACTGTCCCGGTATGAATTAAACTGCTGTCTGATGGAGCGGGCGGAAGACGTATGTTCCGGAACCTCCAAGGCCAACAGCGCAATCGTTCATGCCGGCTATGATGCGGTTCCGGGCTCTCTGAAAGCAAAGTTCAACGTTCAGGGCAACGCCATGATGGGAGCATTATCAGAGGAACTGGATTTTGAGTTCCAGAGGAATGGTTCCATGGTGCTTTGTTTTGCAGAGGAAGACCGTCCGGGTTTGGACGCCTTATATGACAAGGGCGT
>CAYWRB010000393.1:0-3314 GCA_964460025.1 uncultured Hungatella sp. | reverse complement strand
AAAAAATTGAGGCAAAGGAAGACTGTGCCGATTTCTCTCTGGCCCCCATGGTGATCTTGATGAAACGCTACCAGGATAAATTAACGTTGGGAGAGAAAGAACGAATCCGTCAGGCAGTTCTACATTTCCGGTATTGGATTGATGAGCCGGGGGATGATGTGATGTGGTATTTCAGTGAAAACCATGCCTTTTTATTCCACATTTCCCAGTATCTATGGGGACATCAGTATCCGGAAGAGACGTTTACGGAAAGCGGACGGCCTGGTGCGGTTCAGGAGGAGTATGGCAGAAGAAGAGTGGAACAGTGGTTTGATGTGTTCTTCCAGTACGGCTATGCGGAATGGAACTCCGCCACTTATATTCCCATTGACTTCATCGGATTCTTCACCCTGTATCTGTGTGCGCCGGATGAAAAGATCAGGGCTATGGCAAAGAAAGCTTTGGATTTTTCTATTCGGATTGTGACCTACAACACCTTTAACGGAGTGATGAATTCCACCTATGGGCGAGTCTATGAGAATACCATTAAGACCAGAATTCAGGCAGAGACCAATTTTATAAACTGGGTTTCCTTCGGTGTGGGATACCTTACGTTTTTTGGAAATTCCGTGCATCTGTATGCCATCAGCGACTATGAGCCTGAGAATTTTGCAGGGGAATGCAGTGTAAAGGAAGGAGAAGGAATCATACAGGAGATAGACCAGGGGATTCTCAGGCTGAAAATCAATACTTACCGCACCAAGGATTATCTTACGGCAGCGGTACGCAGGTTTAAACCGTTTCGTCACGGACATCAGCAGCACCTGATGAATGTGGCTTTTGGAGAACATAGAGGGGCGATTTTCTATGTGAATCACCCTGGCGAGCGGCTGTTCAGCGGTGAAAACCGTCCCAGCTACTGGGCCGGCAACGGAACCATGCCATGGATCGAGCGGTATGAGAATGTGACGGTTATGATCTTTGACATTGACCCTCATGAACTGGTTCACAAGATCCATGGGTATGCTCCTTTGTATGAGTATGATGAGTACGTCTGTACGGACCATGAATTTGCTGCCAGGGCGGAAGACGGATATGTGTGGGCATGGTTTTCCAATCCTGTAACCGTGACAGAAAAAGGGGCCAATACGAGAAAGGAACTGGTATCCCTTGGATTAAAACACGGAGTCATCGTAAAATGCGGCTCCAAAAAGGAATTTGGAAGCTTTGAAGCCTTTCGGGATGCCATGACGGCGTCAAAGCCTCAGTGGGATGGAGACAGGTCCGTCAGGTTCCAGGATCCTCAATACGGATTGATCCAGGCGACAGATGCCAAATGGTTTGCGGTCAACGGAAAGGAGATTCCTTTTGAACCGCAGAGCGGATTCCGGCTTGAGAGGAAAGAGGTTATATGTTAGAATAAGACCGATGGAGAAATGAAAAAGAGTCCGAAAGTATATTGTATGAAAGAGGAGGATGGCCATGGGAGACAGGCAATACAAATACAGCGGGATTTCCCATGGAGGCCTTCCGGTAAAGGGAATTGTAGAAGCATCTGACGAGTACGAGGCAATGATCCGGATCAGGCAGACCTGCAAGATGGTAAAAACCATTACGCCCAAAGGAAACCTGTCGTCGGTCTTATCCATGGAGATTGGCCCCAGAACGGTAGATTTTCAATCCTTATCTATGCTGGCCTCCCAATTTTCTTTTATTCTTCGTTCAGGGATCCCGCTGTCTAAATGCGTGGGCCTGATCTGCCAGCAGACCGGGAACAAGAAGATAAAGAAAGCTCTTAAAAAGGCGGAAGAAGATACGGCTGCAGGCCAGAGCCTAGCTGACAGCCTGTGTGATACGCAGTCCCGGATTTTTCCAACCGTATTCCTTGAGATGATCCGTGCCGGAGAGCGCTCCGGCACGTTAGAACAGGTTTTTGAAAATTTGGCCGCCTATTATGGAAAACAGTATGAGGTGAGGCAGAAAATTTCCATGGCTATGACATACCCGTCTTTTGTGTTGAGTGTAGCGGTGGTAGTCGTCATGATTGTTATGGTACATGTAATTCCTGCCTTGACCAGTGTGTTTGCAGAACTGGAAGGAGAACTTCCGCTGTGTACTAAAATTTTAATCGGCATATCTGACTTCTGCCGGGTTCATCTATTTCACGGAATCATCGCAGCTTTGGCAGCGGTGGTTTTCTCTTTATGTTGGATAAGGACAGAGAAAGGGCGGATGATGTGGAGCAGGATGAAGTTAAAAAGTCCTGTTTTTGGTGAAATCCGGAGGTTCAGAGCCTTCGGTCAATTTGCCCATACGCTGTCCGTCATGCTTTCTTCCGGTCTGGTTTTGCCTCAGGCCTTAGATGTGACGGCCACAACCATGGATAACTATATGCTTGCAAAGGAAACCGTCCGGCTGGCGGAGCGGGTGTGGGAAGGATATTCCCTGGGAGATTGCATGCGGGAGAGGAACTGCTACCCGGATACCCTTAAAGAAGTATGTGCTTTGGGAGAAAAGACAGGAGAACTGGAGCATATGCTGAAAGCCATAGGAGACTATTTTGAGAATCAGGCTGATTATGCAGGCAGAAAGCTGACAACCAGACTGGAGCCTGCCCTTTTGACAATACTGGCGATTTTGACAGGATATATCGTTATTTCTATTTACATGCCGCTGTTTACCATGTATAGTCTTATATGAAAGCTGGCCATAAAGGCTGCCAACCAAGGAATAAGCTGCAAGGCAGGAGGGGAAGAGTTTGTGCGAAGAGAGAAAAAAGCAAAGAGACAACAGAAAAAATAAAGGATTTACGCTGGCAGAAATGTTGGTGGTAGTGGCAATCATAGCGATTTTAGTGGCGATTCCCATTCCTATTTTTACCGGAAGAATGGAGAAAGCCAGAGAGACATCGGATATTTCCAATATGAGATCAGCCAAGTCTGCGGTTATTATGGAGTATCTGGATGGAAGCATATCTTTTGACGGAAAGGGAAGCGCAGGCCCGTATTATTACAATGCGGCAGAAGGAACTTTGGTGGAAGATCCGGAGGATGCACTGCCGGCATATGGACAGGGAACGGAAAGCATTGACGGCGGGATGGAGTTTGACGGATACAATGAGACCGGAGCAGACGGAGAGGTAATTGGGACGGAGGCAAAGGATAGAATCATAAAGATTATGGTACGGGCGGGGAAAGAGAAAAGCAGTTCTCCGGATACGTCGATTGTGATAGAGATGGAATGGGTGGAGCCATAGCAGTCTTTATGAAATTTTTTGACCGGTAGGTTGGTTGAAAAATCGGAGGGTTTAAGGTATACTAAATAAATATGGCAGA
>CAYWRB010000392.1:0-3323 GCA_964460025.1 uncultured Hungatella sp. | reverse complement strand
CTTTGGAGAGCTTCGCAGGCATATCGGTGACATTACGGAATTAAGCCTGACAAAGCAGCTACGGGAACTGGAAGCGGACGGCTTCATTACCCGTTATGACTATAAAGAAGTACCTCCCCGTGTGGAATATAATCTTACCGACTTAGGAAAAAGCTTTATTCCCGTTTTTGAACACATGAAACAATGGGGAGATGAAAACCTCAGCGAGTAAATAACGCACAATAAAATCAATTTTTGAATTGTCCTGTTTTGTTTTCATTTGCTTATTGACAGCAGTTACATAAAAATTGAATTTTGCTTGTGTGGAAAAAATTTTTTCTTATTGACATTGCAGAAGATTGAGATATAATAAAATTACAAAATGAGAAAGATAAATTAAAATATTATTTCAAGGAGAATTTATGGAGCAGAAAATATGCCTTGCCGCAATACGGAACCAATATGAGTCCCTTACCAGGACTGGCCGTATGATAGCAGACTATATTCTGGAACACAGCGACTTGGTTATTCACATGAACGTAGCGCAGCTGGCAGAGGCGGCAGGGACCAACGGCCCTGCGGTGATTCGTTTCTGCAAATCCATGGGCTATGCCGGATTTTCCGATTTCCGCCTGTCCCTTGCCATGGAGCTTGCGGACAAATCTTCCTCCCGGCTGCCGGTAATCCGACGGACGGATACGGCGGCCCAGATTGCCGACAAAATTTTCCATGCCGGTATCCAGACGATGAAGAATACTCTGGCCATGCTGGACTGCCGGAAGCTGAAGGAGATTGCCAGGCAATGCCAGAAGGCAAAAAAAATCTGTTTCTTCGGCGTAGGTACTTCCTATCCTGTTGTCATCGACGCCCAGTACCGTTTCATGAGCCTGGGATATCCTGCGGTGTGTTATACGGATATTTTATTTATGTCGGTTGCCGCACAGAATATGGGGGCAGGAGAGGTGGCTGTTGCCGTCAGCCACAGCGGACGGACGGAAGTGACCACGGAAAGTCTGAAGTTGGCAAAGAAGCAGGGAGCCGTCACTGTCGCCATCACAAGCTACCGCACATCTCCTCTGGCAGAGTGCGCCGATTATTGCCTTACCGCATACCCGGATGATGTGAACTACCCTGTGGAGGCTGTCTCTGCCCGGCTGGCCCATATCTGCATTCTGGATACCTTGGAGGGAATCCTGGCCGCTCTCTCGAAAGAAAGCGACATGGAAGAACGGCTGAAGTCCAGAGACGAGATTTTAGAGGGAATCCGTACCCATATCCAGGAGGAACCGTGATGAAGAGACAAAAACAAATCTTTCTTTTTTTAATTAGCTATTTTGCCTATACCGCAATCTACATCGCCCGCCTGAATCTGACCATCGCCTCCCCTGTGCTGCAGGCGGAAGGGATTATGACCGTAGCCCAAATCGGCCTTATGGGAGGAGTTTTCTTCCTGGCCTATTCGGTGGGACAGCTTTTCAACGGATTTTTAGGCGATATTTTTCATCCCAAATACATGATTATGTCCGGACTTTTTCTGGTGACCATAGCCAATCTCCGCATAGGAATGCTTCCGTCCGCCTCTGCCGTTATTTTCTGGTGGTGCATCAACGGATTTGCACAGTCCATGCTGTGGGGGCCTTTGCTTCGGACGGTTTCCGGCCGTTTTTCTGAGGAGAGGCGCTCCCTTGTGGCTACCATCTTTTCTTCCTCCGTAGGGGCCGGAAGCATTCTGGGAATCCTTCTTGCCGCATTGGCTGTGGGCCGGTGGCATGTAAAATATGCCTTCCTTTTGCCGGGGATTCTTAACGCCGCTGCCTTTTTTGGTGTTTTTGCTTTTTTCCATGTGCCGGAACAGAAGAGCAAAGGAAAGAGGGCATCTATAGGCACGGTTTTTTCACAGCCCAAACTTTGGCTTCTCCTTCTTCCCGCATTTTTTCACGGTGTTTTAAAGGACAATCTGAATTTATGGATGGCGGCTTATTTTATCGACACCTTTTCCATTGACATTGAGAAAATGTCCTTCTATGTTTTTTTGATTCCGGTGCTGAGCCTTGGAGGGCGGATGGTATATCCTTTTTTATATGGGTGGTGCCATGAGAAAGAGCATCTGGTCTCCATTGCTGCCTTTGCCCTGTCGGCCGTGGTTTTGGTTCCCTTGTGTCTTTCGGGCACGACGGCGGTGACGGCGGCAGTCTGCCTCAGTATTGTGGCGGCAGCCGTTTCTGTCATCAATACCTCGTTTCTCACCATCTATCCCATGGGGTATCAGCAATCCGGCAATGTCTCTACCGTAGCCGGAGTCATGGACTTTGCCACCTATCTGGGGGCCGGCATCAGTTCGGCTTTGTACGGCATTCTGCTGGAATCAATGGCATATTCCGGCATGTTTCTTTCCTGGATCCTATTGTCGGTTCTGTCGGTTGTTATTCTGGGAAAAGTTTATAAGCTTTCCGACGGCTTGGCAGGTGGCGCGAAGGACTGAGTACATATTATAAAAAAGGAGGAACACGTGATGAAAAATAAAGTGATACTTATTTCTATTGACGGAATGCGTCCTGATGGTTTCCTGAAGTGCGGCCATCCCTTTGTTGGGAACATGATGGAACAGTTTAGCTATACGCTGACCGGCCGCTCCATGGATCCGCCGGTGACTCTCCCCTGCCACATGTCCATGTTTTACGGCGTGCCGCCGGTGCGTCACGGAATACTTACCAATACCTACACCGTTCCGGTGCGACCGGTAAACGGCATCGGTGAACTGCTGGCAGCATCGGGAAAAAGCGGGGCGGCTTTTTATAACTGGGAGCCCATACGCCATGTATGGCCTTCGGAATCCATGAAATATACTACTTACATCAATGCCTATGAAGAGGAGAATACGGATTTGTACTTGACAGGTCAGCTTCTTACCCTTTTGGATAAACGGGAGCCGGACTTTATATTCCTCTACCTTGTAGAGACAGATGAGAAAGGGGGCCATGACAGCGGGTGGATGACGAAAGAGTATATAAGGCGGATTTTCAATGCTATTGACTGTGTAGAAAAAGTTTTTCGGGCGGTCTCAGAAGAGTATCACATTCTTGTGACTGCAGACCACGGAGGCCATGACAGGAATCACGGTGTCAACTGTCCGGAGGATATGACCATCCCCATGTTCTTCTGGGGAAAGCCGTTCCAGGGAGGAAAAGAGATGGGGGATTTGTCACTGCTTGACCTGGCTCCAACCATAGCGTCCATTCTGGGCCTGGCTCCCAGCCGGGAATGGGAGCACACTTCCCGTTCCATTCTGGACAGAATGTGAAAATAGGGCTCTTTTTAAGGAGAATAAGAGAGCCTTTATGGTG
>CAYWRB010000391.1:0-3325 GCA_964460025.1 uncultured Hungatella sp. | reverse complement strand
TATGTTATGGGATCGGCATCATAAAAAATTCGATGGAGAGATGCGAGTGATTTACCTGCTTGGATATGGCTTGGGCAGAAGCTGGATTGAAGGGCTCCGTACAGACCAGTTACTATTTTTTGGAACGGGCGTTCCTGTTTCCCAGGCATTATCCATGGTATTGGTGGCAGCATCAACACTTATTCTATTGTACAAACACATGAAGCTAAAAAACATACATAAAGGAGAGGTAGTATGACAAGTTCTAAAGAAGAATTAATTTACCAGATCGAAACGGCTAGGAAGGCCCTGAACCAAAGCATTGATGAAAAAAGGCAGTACGACGAGATCTACAAAAACAGTGTTGAGCTGGATTCTCTGATCGAACAATATATTGTAGCTGAATATTAGTCCATACCACATTTGGGGGCGGCCGTAGGAATCCTTACGGCCGTCTTCTTTTTTTACCATTTTTTTAGAAGTTTTCCTTGCCATTTCCCTGGGTTTGTACTAGAATTAAGATACGCAAGTGGTGGAAAGTGGAGTGAAGTGGTAGAAAATGGGTGGAAAGTGGAACAGAGTGCAGGAGCAGGGAGGATTTTCGTAGGAAGCTTCGGATGGTGTCCACATAAGATCCAGGACGGATGGCAGGTGAATCAGTATGTTCATGGGTGAATATAACCATACGGTAGACGCAAAGGGACGTCTGATTATCCCTTCCAAGTTCCGGGAGCAGCTGGGCGATGAATTCGTAGTGACCAAGGGCTTGGACGGCTGTCTCTTTGCATATGAGAACACGGAATGGAAAGCCCTGGAAGAAAAGCTTCATGCACTGCCCCTCACCAACACCAATGCCAGAAAGTTTGCCAGATTTTTCCTGGCAGGAGCCTCCGCTTGTGAGATAGACAAACAGGGAAGGATTCTTCTTCCAGCCGTTTTAAGAGAGTTTGCAGGCATTGACAAGGATGCCGTGCTGGTGGGTGTGGGAAGCCGTATTGAAATATGGAGCAAAGAATCCTGGACAAAAGCCAATGTATATGATGACATGGAAGAGATTGCTGAGAATATGGAAGGCCTGGGTATATGATATTTAAGCATAAGTCGGTACTGCTTGAGGAAACCATTGACAGCCTAAAGGTGAAGCCGGACGGCATTTATGTAGATGGAACGCTGGGAGGCGGAGGACATGCCGCTGAGGTATGCCGGCGCCTGGGCAGTGGCGGGAGATTGATTGGAATTGACCAGGATGAAGATGCCATAAGAGCAGCTTCCAAACGGTTATCGGAATTTGGCGAAAAAGTTACCATTGTACGAGATAATTATCAGAAGATAAAAGAGATTTTTTGTGATTTAGGAATCAGGAAGGCAGACGGAATTTACTTGGATCTGGGAGTCTCTTCCTATCAGCTGGACGCCGCGGACCGGGGCTTCTCCTACAGAGAGGATGCTCCCTTAGACATGCGCATGGATGTAAGGAATCCTGTGACGGCCGCGGATATTGTGAATGATTATGGAGAGATGGAGTTATACCGGGTCATCCGCGACTATGGGGAAGAGAAATTTGCCAAAAATATAGCCAAGCATATTGTCAGTGCCAGGCAGGAGAAAAGGATCGAAACCACAGGACAGCTGACAGAGATCATAAAGGCAGCTATCCCCATGAAGATGCGGGCCACAGGCGGCCATCCGGCAAAACGAACGTTCCAGGCCATCCGCATTGAGTTAAACCGTGAACTGGAGGTCCTGGAGAATTCCATTGATACTATGATCGATCTGCTGAATCCAGGAGGACGGCTAAGCATTATTACATTCCATTCTTTGGAGGATAGGATTGTAAAGAACCGTTTTCGGGCAAATGAAAATCCGTGTATCTGCCCCGCCGATTTTCCGGTGTGTGTGTGCGGCAGAGTCAGTAAAGGAAAGGTGGTTACAAGAAAGCCAATCGTGCCAAGTCAAAGAGAAATCGAAGATAATAAACGAGCAAAGAGTTCAAAATTAAGGGTTTTTGAGCGAGCACTGTAATACGGTGATGAGTGCTGGAAAGGAGACGAGTATGGCATCCACAAGGCCAAGACCAAAGAGACGGACATACGGGGATGTTTATGTGCATGGGAATACGGTTCTGAAGCCAGAGCCGTCGCAGACTCCTTCAAGGCATTTGGAAAATCAGGAAGTGCCAAAAAAACATAGGGAATCCAAGCAAGCACTGAGAAAAAGGCGGAATCAGGAGAAAGCTCTTTCCATGAATCTGCCATATGTGGCCGCGTTGGTGGCTGCGTCCTGCTGTGCCCTGTGTCTCTGTGTCAATTACATACGGATTCAGTCTGCCATGACTGCCAGGATGGATACCATCAAGGATTTGGAGCAGAAGTTAAATACCTTGAAAACAGAAAATGATGCGCTGGAGACCAGGATCAATATTTATGTAGATTTGGACTATGTATACAAAGTGGCAACAGAAGAATTAGGCATGGTATATGCCAATAAAGATCAGGTCCTTATGTATGATAAGACAGAAAGCGAGTATGTGAGACAAGATGAGGACATCCCAGCAAATTAGACCAAGAAGGAACGAAGAGCAAGAGCAGACGACGCCTCATAGAAAGAAGAAGAAAAAGGTCTCACAGTATGTACAAGAAAAGCTGGCAATCACGGTTCTGGTGATTATGCTGGCTTTAATTTCACTTACCGTGGTGCTGTATCGGATTGTGGAACAGAACAATGAAGAATTTACCAAGATTGTTCTGTCTCAGCATTCAACCTATGACAGCAGAGTACTTCCCTACCGAAGAGGCGACATTGTAGACCGCAACGGCACTTATCTGGCTACCAGCGAGAAGGTATACAATCTGATCTTGGATCCCAAACAGATATATTCCAAGAAGGAGGCTTATCTTCAGCCTACGGTTGATGCTCTGGTAAACTGTTTTGGCTATGACCGGACGGAAATTTTAAATCTTATCGATCAGAATCAGGATTCCCAGTATATCCGTTATGAGAGGCGGCTTACTTTTGACAAGAAGGAGGCCTTTGAGACCTTGGCTTCAGAGACCAATAAGGCCAATTATGAAGCGGGAATCGGTGACAGAATCAAGGGAGTATGGTTTGAGGATGAATACAGGAGGGTATATCCGTACAAATCTCTGGCCTGCAATATCATCGGTTTTACCAGCAGTGACGGTTCCAGCGGAAGCAATGGCATTGAGCAGTACTACAATGATACTCTCATAGGAACCAACGGAAGAGAATATGGATATCTAAATGATGATTCCAACATGGAGGCCAACATCAAACCTGCCCAAAACGGGAATACCGTCATGTCTACCATTGATATCTACATTCAGAC